>DAIQBE010000001.1:0-28360 GCA_036781325.1 Leadbetterella sp.
AAGTGAAATGGCATTATTATTTAATGCAATTAGTTTAAAAGCAACCGCCATTGATGTAACATTAAAAAGTGTGGTAGAAGCAGAAAAAGCAAAACAAACGAATGCACTTGAAAATCTTGAAAAAAGAATAAAAAAAGCTGAAGAAAGAAATTTTGAAACTGCTATCACTCAACTATTAAATTTGAAAGAAAAAATATTTCCTGGTGGGATACTACAAGAAAGAAAAGAAAATTTCTTAAATTTTTATTTAAACGACCCGTCATTTATAAAAATACTATTACAAGAATTTGACCCTTTAGATTTTCAAATGAATATTATTTCTGTTTAAATTCTCATATAAAGCTAATTTAAACATCCATTTATCCTTAAGAATTTTAGAGTTTAAATTACATTAAAAAATAAAATTGGTAATAATCATATATAAATTAAAATATGAGCCATCCAATAAACATATTATTTATTTAATCATAGGTTATTAAAAATTTCAAAATCAGCATTTATTATGAATGCTGATTTTTTTATCAAATAAATCCAAAAATCGACCAATTTAATATTTGGACTTAAAGCGCTATTTTTTGAGCGTTTATTAAAATGTTTTGAATAATTTATCTCCCAAATTTGCAAGCGTAAATTTAATTTTATTATATGTCTAAAAAATCATTGTTCGACAAAGTTTGGGACAGCCATGTTGTTCGCAAAATTGAAGATGGGCCAGATGTTTTATTTATTGATCGTCATTTTATTCATGAAGTTACAAGTCCTGTAGCTTTTTTGGGCTTGGAATCAAGAAATGTCGGCGTAATGTTTCCTGAGAGAACTTTTGCGACTGCCGACCATAATACTCCAACTATCAATCAACATTTACCTGTAAATGACCCCCTTTCAGCCAATCAACTAGATGCTTTAGAAAACAATTCTAAAAAATATGGCATTTCACATTGGGGTTTGGGTCATGAAAAAAATGGAATAGTACATGTAGTAGGACCTGAAAATGGGATTACTTTACCTGGAATGACAATTGTTTGTGGAGACTCACATACTTCTACTCATGGTGCATTTGGTGCTATCGCTTTTGGCATTGGTACTTCTGAAGTTGAGATGGTTTTGGCTTCTCAATGCATTATGCAGCCTAAACCCAAAAAAATGAGAATAAATGTAAATGGAAATCTTGGCAAAGGGGTGCTCTCTAAAGATGTTATTTTATATATTATTTCTCAAATATCAGCTTCGGGTGCAACTGGATATTTTGTTGAATATGCAGGAGATGTTTTTGAGAATATGAGCATGGAAGGTAGGATGACTGTTTGCAACATGTCTATAGAAATGGGTGCTCGCGGTGGAATGATTGCACCTGACGAAACCACTTTGGCATTCTTAAAAGGCCGAGATTTATCCCCAAAAGGGAAAGATTGGGATAATTTATTAGAATATTGGGCTACGCTAAAAACTGACGAAGGTACCGAATTTGATATAGAGTTGAATTATTCAGCGGAGGAAATAGAGCCACAAATAACTTATGGCACTAACCCTGGCTTAGGGACTGGGATATCAACAACTATACCTTTAGCAAAAAATGTAAAAGATGGGGAAGCAAGTTACAAAAAGTCATTGACTTACATGGGTTTTGAGGAAGGTGAAAGCATGATAGGAAAGATAGTTGATTATGTATTCTTAGGAAGTTGTACCAATGGAAGAATAGAAGATTTTAGAGCTTTTGCCTCGATTGTGAAGGGTAGAAAAAAAGCGGATAATATAACAGCTTGGTTAGTGCCTGGATCTCATATTGTAGAAGCTCAAATAAAGGAAGAAGGCATCTTGGACATTTTAACCGAATCTGGTTTTCTGTTACGTCAACCTGGGTGTTCGGCTTGTTTAGCCATGAACGACGACAAGGTACCAGCAGGAAAACTTGCTGTTTCAACATCAAATAGAAACTTTGAAGGCAGACAAGGACCAAATTCAAGAACACTTTTGGCTTCTCCATTTGTTGCAGCAGCAGCAGCAGTAACTGGGAAAGTCTCAGACCCTAGGGAGTTTATGTAAAAGGCTTTTATTTGTAATCTTTTGGCATTTGGTTTCTAATTCTTACGATTTACAAATGTGAACTTAAATAAGCCATAATAAAAATGTAACACTAGGATTTATTGCCATAATTATAGTGCTTGAAATTAATAAATTATCAAAGAATTTTCCTAAGGTGGAAACTTAACTTATAATTTCGCAATTTAGAAGAGCAACAGTGTCAAAACCCACAAATATTGCTGAAGGATTGACAAAAATAAAGAAAAGGATTTTTCAAGATATTTTAAAATTTCTTTTTCCTCGATGGCCAAAACTGAATACTTGATAATGTTAATCAAGGATTTAAAATAAATTGAAAATGTATAATTTGGAGAAATTACAAATTAAACAATAAGTGGTAAAAAAAATATTTTAAACAATTAAAAAAATAAGAGCTTAGCCAATAGCCGATAGCTAATGGCCGATAGCCAATAATATTATGGCATACGATAGTTTCAAAATTCTAAAATCAAATGCGGTTCCACTTCCTTTAGAGAATGTGGATACCGATCAAATTATTCCTGCTCGCTTTTTAAAAGCAACCAAAAGAGAAGGTTTCGGCGACAATCTTTTTAGAGATTGGAGATACAATGGAGATGGATCTCCAAAAGCTGATTTTGTGTTGAATAACCCAACTTATTCCGGTAAAATATTAGTAGCTGGAAGAAACTTCGGTTCGGGATCTAGCCGAGAACATGCAGCTTGGGCTATATATGACTATGGTTTCCGTTGTGTAATTTCCAGTTTTTTTGCTGACATTTTCAAAGGAAATTCATTAAATATTGGCATTTTACCAGTGACAGTTAGCCCAGAATTTCTAGATAAAATTTACAAAGCTATTGAATCTGACCCAAAGGCTGAAATAGAGGTAAATCTACCTGAACAAAAAGTGTTTATAGTTTCTACCGGAGAATCAGAAAGTTTCGATATTAATGGATACAAAAAACATAACATGTTGAATGGATTTGATGATATTGATTTTCTTAAATCACTAGAAACAGAAATTAGAACTTTTGAAGTTGAAAGGCCATTTTAATATTAAGTTTATTAAATTTGAATAAATGAAACATATTGAAATAATGGACACAACGCTACGCGATGGCGAGCAGACTAGTGGAGTGTCTTTTTCAGCGTCTGAAAAACTAACCATAGCTCAACTTTTACTTCAAGAAGTAAAAGTTAACAGACTAGAGGTTGCTTCGGCTAAAGTTTCGGAAGGGGAACTATTAGCAGTAAAAAACATTACAGATTGGGCAAAAAAAAATGGACTTTTAGATAAAATAGAAGTTTTAACTTTTGTTGACGGCATGTCTTCAATAAACTGGATGATAGAATCTGGGGCTAAAGTTATGAACCTTTTAACAAAAGGCTCCCTTAATCATTTAATTCATCAGTTAAACAAAACTCCTGAAGAACATTTTTCAGATATTGCAGAAGTTATAAATAATGCAGTAAATAATAATATTTCTGTAAATGTATATTTAGAAGACTGGAGTAATGGCATGAAAAATTCAATAGAATATGTTTACAATTTTCTTGATTTTTTAGATACACAACCCATAAAAAGAATTTTATTCCCAGATACTCTTGGAGTACTAACTCCTTATGAAACTTTCCATTTTTTAGAACCCATAATTCGAAAATACCCAAATACCCATTTTGATTTTCATGCCCATAATGATTATGATTTAAGTACAGCAAATGTTTTAGAAGCTATCCGAGCAGGTGTACATGGTTTACATTTAACAGTAAATGGAATGGGTGAGCGAACTGGTAACGCATCTCTTTCCAGTGTCATCGCAGCAATTAATGATTTTATGCCAAATTTTAATACATCAGTAGTTGAAAAATCACTTTATAGAATTAGCAAAATTGTAGAATCTTTTTCTGGTTTAAGAATTCCAGCAAATAAGCCAATAATTGGAGAGAATGTTTTTACACAAACAGCAGGCATTCATGCGGATGGTGATAAAAAAAATAATTTGTATGTAAGTTTTTTAAGCCCTGAAAGATTTGGAAGAAAAACTTCATATGCTTTGGGAAAAACTTCTGGAAAAGCAAATATTGAAAGAAATTTGCAAGAATTAGGCATTACTCTTTCAGATGATGACTTAAAGAAAGTAACAAAAAAGATAATTGAACTCGGCGATAGAAAAGAAGCTGTTACGCAAGAAGATTTGCCTTATATTATTTCTGATGTTTTGGATACTTCTGCTGTGGTTGAAAATGTAAAAATTGTGAATTATGTACTTACTCATTCCAAAAACCTCAGGCCATCTTCTACCCTAGAATTAAAAATTGGGGATGTTGTCTATCAAGAAAGTGCACAAGGGGATGGCCAATACGATGCCTTTATGAATGCTCTTAAAATGATTTACGAGAAAAAAGGGAAAAATTTACCATTGCTAACTGATTACTCCGTGAGAATACCTCCGGGTGGTAAAACGGATGCACTATGTGAAACAATAATAACTTGGAATGTAAATGGAAAGGAATTTAAAACCCGAGGGCTTGATTCAGACCAAACCGTTTCAGCCATAGAAGCAACTCGTAAAATGTTGAACAAGATTTGATAATTATCATGATGTTTTATTAAATTATCATATTGAAGTTTAGTTTAAACTAATAAACAAGTATCGGAAAGAAAAAAGCTGTCTTATATAAATATTTCAAATAATTGGTGTCAAGTTTAAGTCCTCAGAGTCTGAAAGCCTAAGTGCCTTATTTCCTTTAAAAAAATGAAAAAACACATTCTAGTAGTTCCTGGCGATGGAATCGGACAGGAAGTTACCTCAATCGGTAAAGCAGTTTTAGAAAAAATAGCTGCAAAATTTGGTCATGATTTTACTTATGATGAAGCCCTCATGGGCCATGTGGCAATAGAGGCTACAGGAGACCCACTGCCAAATGAAACACTTGAAAAAATGAGAGCCTCCGATGCGATACTCTTTGGTGCAGTTGGGCACATAAAATATGACAATGACCCACATGCTAAAGTTAGGCCTGAGCAAGGACTTTTAAAAATGCGTAAAGAATTAGGCTTATTTGCTAATCTACGCCCTATCAAACTATTCGACGAACTTTTGGGAGCCTCTAGTATCAAACCAGAAATTTTAAAAGGGGCAGACATCCTATTTTTTAGAGAGCTAACTGGTGATGTTTATTTTGGTCAAAGAGAAAGAATTAACGATGGAAATACTGCATATGACACCATGATTTACCACAAATATGAAGTAGAACGAATAGCCAGAAAAGCCTTTGATGCAGCAATGACTAGAGGGAAAAAGCTTATGTCGGTGGATAAAGCCAATGTTCTAGAGTCAAGCAGATTATGGAGAGAAACTGTATTAGAAGTTGCAAAAGACTATCCAGAAGTGGAAGTAACTCATCAATTTATCGATTCAGCAGCAATGATGTTGATAAAAAATCCAAAACAATTTGACGTAGTAGTTACAGGAAATCTTTTTGGCGACATACTTACCGACGAAGCGTCACAAATAGCAGGATCAATGGGTATGCTAGCTTCTGCCTCGGTGGGAGAAAGCACGGGTGTTTATGAACCCATTCATGGTTCTGGTCATGATATAGCCGGAAAAGGCATTGCAAATCCAATGGCTTCTGTGCTTTCAGCGGCTTTATTATTGGATATTTCGTTTGGCTTAAAGGCTGAATCTGAAGCCATAATTGCTGCTATAGATGGAGTGTTGAAAGCTGGGTGGAGAACAAAAGATATAGCAGATAATAACACGCCTTCTGATAAAATTTTGGGAACTGAGGCAATTGGAAAAGAAATTTTAGATAGAATATAATCAATAAATGGAAACTTAGAAGTCCTTATGAAATATGTATGACTTAATAAATCAACTAAATAAGAATCTAGTTCCCCCCTATTTCAAGAGCAAAACCAAACAAGAAAGACCCAACAAATGTTGGGTCTTTCTTGTGAAACTATTTCTAAAAGCAAATAAATTACTTGCCATTAACAGTTAAAATCTCCACATCAAAAATCAAAGGTGCATAGGGTGGAATCTTTGAATTTCCTGTCGTACCGTATCCAATGGTGGAAGGAAATACCAATTTTGCTTTTTCTCCTTTCTTCAATTTTCCTAGACCTTCCGAAAATCCAGCTATCACATTACCTGCTCCAATAGTATAAGAAAATGTTCCGCTATCAAAAGAAGTCTCATTTAAATACATTCCATTATATTTTACAGACAAAACATCCCCTGTTTTTAAAACATCCTCTTTTGTAGGTTCATTGGTTCTAATAAAACGCAATCCAGAGGTAGTTTTCTCAGTTACATTCAATTTCTTTCTTTTAATAAAAAGATCTATTTTTTCATCTTCAGAAAAAAGCTTTAAAAGTTCTATCTCTAAAAGAATAACTTCATTTTTGGAGACTCCTGCTGGAGGTGATTCGGCATACGCTAAATATGAGGGAATTAAAAATTGTCCCTTTTCTCCTTCTTTTAATAACAACATAGACGCCAAAAAGCCATCAAACAACTGAGTTCCATACAAATTAATAATTGTTGAATCTTTAGCTATTTTTTTTTCTAACTGAGTGCCGTTTAACAGCCCAAGAGAATATGCTATATAAAAATCAAATTTTGCACCACTTACTAAGCCAGTGGGATTGGCATTTAATAAACGATAATAAATGCCAGTACTTGGATCTTTAGTTAGATTAAGGGCATTTTTACTAGCATAAGTTGTAATGGTAGCCTCATTCTCTTTCAAAATTTTGTCTACATCACTTTCAACGAATTTACCTAGACATGACATCATTACCAATGCTGGTAATATCAAAATCACAAACCTTTTAATTTTAAATATCATGTTTATTCATCCATTTTAAAAGACTGTTTGTTCATTCTAATTTTTAAAACGAACAAACTGTCTAAATACTTATAACAATAATCTACTATTTAATTCCTAAAAGCTCAATATCGAAAACTAGAGGAGTATTTGGTGGAATAGCTCCACCAGCTCCTTGCTCTCCATAAGCTAATGAAGAAGGAATAACAAAAGTACTTTTTCCACCTACTTTCATTGTCATTAAAGCTTTATCCCAACCAGGAATTACTTGCCCCATTGCAATTGGAAAAGAAAACTCTTGCCCTTTAGGGTTTTGGTCAAATATTTTTCCATCCATAAACTTTCCTACATAATTAACTGATACGGTTTTACCTTGAGTTGGCGTTGCCCCAGTACCCACAACATTTTCAAGAAAATAAATTCCATCAACAGTTTTTGTGGCATTTTTAAGACTTTTTGCTACAAATTCTTCAATAAATTTACCTTCATTATTTTTCTTTTCTAACATAGCTTTCTGAAAATCCTGCTTAGTTTGAACTTTGGTCATTTTAACAGTAAATTTCAAATCACTTCCCTTTTTGATACCAGGAGGCAATGGTTGGGTCATAGCATTAAACAAAGAATCAGCACTCACTAAAACGGTTGTACTATCTCCTTCTGCAATATGAAACAATGCACTTTCAAATGAACCTTTAAATTGTCCTTTTTGAAGAGGTACAGTAAAAGGTTGGCCTTCTTTGTAACTGTCTTTTATAACTGAATCTGTAGAAGATTTAATAATAAGGTGAAAAGTCACAATATCTCCATCTTTTCCTACTAGGCCGGATTTTCCTTTCTCGTGAATTTGTAATCTATCCCCATCGGCTGTGGTAGTTACTTTAAATTTATCGCAAGATGTTAAACCCGCAATAATAAATAGACCTAAAACTTTAGTACTTAATTTCATTAGAATGTATTTTGGTATGATTATAAAAACTTAATTTGGTTGTAAAAGCAATTGATTTTTGTAAAACGGCAGCAAATTTAGGAATTTTTCAACAGTTTCTTCTAATGTTTTTAAAGATCTTCCTCCAGCTGCATTTTTATGCCCCCCACCATCAAAATGAGTTCTTGCAATTTCTGAAACAGAAAAATCCTCAACAGATCGAAACGAAATTTTAATTATCCCGTCCTTTTCAATAAAAATAGCGGCCATGACAACATTGGAAATAGAAAGTCCATAGTTTACAATTCCTTCTGTATCACCACTTTTTGAATTATATTTTTTAAGTTCACTTTCAGAAATAAAAAAATAGCAAACTCTAAATTCTGGTAAATAAACCATCTTTTTGTTTAAAACATACCCTAAAAACTTAAGTCTATCAAAGGTATTATTATCAAAAAGGTCTCTATAAATCGTACTTGGCCTAACTCCTAAATTTAGTAATTCTCCAGCTATTCTATGAACTTCTGAGTTGGTGGCATCATATTTAAATGAGCCGGTATCGGTAATTAATCCAGTATACAAGCATTTGGCAACATCTAAATTAATTTTAGTTTTGTAGCCTAATTTATCAATAAGCTGATAAATAAGCTCACAGGTAGAAGACGCTTGCTGATTCCAAAATATTAAATCCGCAAAATTCTCTGGCTCTTCATGATGGTCCACAATAATTTTTTTAGCTTTTGCACCCAAAAGTAATGCCTTCATGTCTTTAACTCGTTCGGCTGATGAAAAATCGCAGCAAAATAAAATATCTGCTTGATTAATTAAATTCTCAACAGTAATTTTGTTTTTTTGGTCAAAAACCACAATTTGATCTACTCCAGGCATCCATGAAAGAAAATCTGCATAATCAGTGGGACTTACGAAAGTTACGCTTTCGAAATCAAAACATTTTAAAAAAGCAGTTAATCCTAAGCCAGAGCCAAATGCGTCACCATCAGGATTTTGATGGCTTGTAACTACAATATTTTTTGCCTTTGAAAACCAATCATTAAATTGAAGTAATTTTTGTGAATCGTCCGAAAAGTAACTTACCATATCTTTTTTTAATCGAGTGCAATTTACGAACCTAATTCGATTTTACTTTTAGAACACAGTTAAAATCTTAAAAATTAGCCAATTTACCTCCAATTAAAATAAATAATTATCAATTTATTAAACCATTTTCTAGTTTTGAAAGGATTAATCTAAAATTCATTACTTTTGCAAAAATTTTTAAAACAACAATATGTCAAATAACCGGACTTATACCATGGTTAAGCCACATGCAGTGGCGGATAATCATGTGGGAGGAATCACAAAAATGATTGAAGAAGGAGGATTTAGGATAGTAGCTATGAAAAAACTGCATTTAACAGCCTCGCAAGCCGGCAAGTTTTATGAAGTTCATTCAGAGCGTCCTTTTTATGGAGAATTATGCGAAATGATGTCGGCTGGTCCAATTGTTGCTATGATTCTTGAAAAAGACAATGCAGTGGCAGATTTTAGAAACTTGATTGGAGCTACCGATCCTGCTGAAGCCAAAGAAAACACAATTAGAAAAGTCTATGCAAAATCAAAAGCAGAAAATGCAGTGCACGGCTCAGATTCTGATGAAAACGCTGAAATTGAAAGTTCTTTCTTTTTTAGTGGATTAGAAAGATTTTAAACACTTTACTTTAAGATTCGTTTACAGTATATTAAAACTAAAAAAGCATCTTCCCAAAAGGTTGATGCTTTTTTAAATTCTTCATAATGAAATTTATCCTTTCTTTATTTTTAGGTTTAGGCATTTTAGGATGCGGCGATGCAGTAACTAAAAAAGAATATACATCCCCAGATATTCTTTTTGGTGAACTTTTTGTTGAAGTTCAAACTCAACAAATTTTTGAAGATTCTAAAACATTTGCTGACGCCATTCCAAAATTCAAAGCGAAAGAAATACTTCTAAAATATGCTAAAGAAAAAAATAAAGAAGATTTTGATTTAACAATTTTTGTGAATCAAAATTTTACATTTGACAAACCTTTATTTAAAAAAGAAATTAAAAAAAACTTAGAAATATATCTTTTGGAGGATTGGAAAAATAGGACTAGAAAACCATTTGATGATGGAGGTTCCCTAATTCCTACAAGAAATAATTACTTATCTGTTAATAAAAATACAAACGAGTTAAATTATGGTAGCAATTATTTTTCGATTTTGGGCCTTTTAGCGGCGAAACAAAATATTCTAGCTAATAATATAGCTGTAAATACAATACAATTTGTACAAGACTATGGATATATGCCAAATGGAAACCGTACCTATTTGTTTGGAAGGTCAAACCCACCTTTTTTATCTTTAATTTTGGAAGAAATTTCAAAAACAAATCCTGAAATACTAAAATTTGCTTTGCCACAACTTACCCAAGAATATCAATTCTGGATGTCTTCTCAAGACAAAGACGAAAGCCTAAAACAAAAAGAAGCCCAAAATAAAAATGACTTAGCATTTAAAAGAGTAGTCTTTTTACAAAACAATAATCTTTTAAATAGATATTATAACACATTAAATACGCCCAGAGCAGAATTTTATAGAGAGGATTTAGAATTAAAAAAGTTAAAGGTAAATCATAATCAATATCTATATAAAAACTTAAGAGCTGCTAATGAAAGTGATTGGGAGAATTCCAGTAGATGGGTTTCAAATGAAGAGAAAACAGAAGATGTTCGTCCTCTACAGCTAGCCCCAGTTGATTTAAATGCACTTTTATACCATCTTGAAAAAACTTTAGCGAAGGCATATAAAGCCAATGACCAACCAGATTACGCTACCAGTTTTGAAAACTTAGCAAAAAAAAGAAAAACTATTTTTGATACTTATTTTTGGGATGATACGAAAGGATTTTATTTTGATTACGATTTTTTAAACCAAAAAAGAAGCAATGTTTTTGCTCTTTCAGGTGTTTTTCCATTATTTGTAGGCTTGGCCAATGAAAAGCAAGCAGCAAAAATTGCCTACCTTTTGGAAAAGTCATTTTTGAAGCCTGGTGGTCTTTCTACGACTTTAAATGTTACAGGCTTAATAAATGATGCACCCTACGGAAGAGCAGATTTACAGTGGATAGCAATTAGTGGCTTGAGAAATTATAAAAAGAACGCTTTAGCAGATAAAATTAAATCAAGATGGATAAAAACCAACTCGGAATGTTTTTTAAAGTCTGGTGAGCTTTTAGAATTCTACAATGTTGTAAATCCTGAAAAAAATGGAGTAAATAAAAACATCAAAGTATCAAAAATAGATAAAACAAGTGGAGTACTTTATAAACTTTTAAAAGAATAAATACTTATCTCAAATCCACAACTTCCACTCCAGGATATTTAGATTTATCAAAAGTAAAGAGAGCATCAGTTGCAGGTACATTAGGCGTAAATTTGTCAATTCTAAAAACCGTTCTTTTTCCAGACTTATCCCAAACTTTCCAAGTTTTTATACTTTTATCGGATTTGTTAACAGTAATCTGAATTTTAGCGACATTCGATTTGCCTCCTAAAGGAGAAAGCTCTATTACTTCGTAGAATTTCCCTGCCTCTGTTTTCTCTTCTTTAAAAATGTATTTATACCCCTTTTTATAAATTGAATAAATCTTTGTAGGAGAAAAATCAGAATCATCTTTAGGGTCAAACTCAGAAATATTTACTTCATTGGTCTCTTTAACAAAAGTAAATAAGTCTTTGCCATTATTAAAAATTTCTTGGCCCGCAGTTTTTAATCTAAACTTATTTCCCTTTACTGTCACATTACCAGTAAAAACATTGGAGAGTTTATTACTTGCTCCTTCTACTCCGTAGGTAAAGTTTGCATTAAAAGTAGTTAATGATTTATATTTTGCAGACATAGCGTCTAGTATGCTTTCGGCTTTTTTGTCTTGAGCAGATATCTCAAAATAAAATATTGTAAGTAACAAAAAAAGAATTTTATTTTTCATGTGTATTTGTTGAAAATGATTTGACTAAATTTAAGGCATAGGGTTTAATTCAAAATTAATAAATTCTAATGAAACGTGTTTCAACTTCTTAGTAAATTTCTTAAAATTTCTTCTAAATGCTCTAAATCCTTAATAATAACCTCCCTCGCTTTGCTACCTTCAAAAGGCCCAACTATCCCTGCGCCTTCTAATTGGTCAATAATTCTCCCTGCCCGATTATAACCTAATTTCATTTTCCGTTGAATTAAGGAGGTACTTCCCTGCTGATGAATCACTAATAAACGAGCAGCGTCGTCAAACAATGGATCTAGTTCTTTTGCATCAAAGTCAATGCTATCCGGCTCTTCGTCACCATAAAACTCAGGGAGCAAATAGGCGGACTCATAGGCACGTTGTTCCCCAATATATTCACAAATATTTTCAACTTCAGGCGTATCAACAAACGGACATTGTAATCGAATCATTTCAGAACCAGTAGATAACAACATATCACCATTTCCTACCAATTGTTCGGCCCCTCCAGTGTCCATAATGGTTCTTGAATCTACTTTTGCTGTAACCTTAAACGATAATCTAGCAGGAAAGTTTGCTTTAATTAATCCAGTAATTACATTTACCGAAGGACGTTGCGTAGCTACAATTAAGTGTATACCTATTGCCCTGGCGAGTTGTGCCAATCTTGCAATAGGCTGCTCTACTTCTTTTCCTGCAGTCATCATCAAATCTGCTAATTCGTCGATCACTAATACAATGTACGGCAAATACTTATGGCCCTTTTCAGGATTCAGTCTTCTTTTAATAAACTTTGCATTGTACTCTTTAATGTTTCTTACGCCACCATCTTTAAGTAAATTATATCGATTATCCATTTCGATACAAAGTGAATTAAGCGTATTAATTACTTTTTTAGTGTCAGTAATGATAGCTTCTTCCGAGTTAGGTAGCATTGCCAAAAAATGACGTTCTATCTTATTAAAAAGCGTTAACTCCACTTTTTTGGGATCAACTAAAACAAACTTCACCTCAGAAGGATGTTTTTTAAATAACAATGAAGTCAATATTACATTTAATCCAACAGATTTACCTTGGCCAGTAGCACCTGCCATAAGTAAATGAGGCATTTTTGCTAAATCTGCGATGTAAATTTCATTAGAAATGGTTTTACCTAAAATTATAGGTAATTCATACCCTGATTTCTGAAACTTATCTGATGCTAGAACCGATTTGATTGAAACCATCTCTCTATTTTTATTAGGCACTTCAATACCTATTGTCCCTTTTCCGGGCATAGGAGCAATAATCCGAATACCTAAAGCTGCCAAATTAAGAGCTATGTCATCTTCTAAATTTTTTATTTTTGAAATCCTTACTCCTGCCTCTGGTACGATCTCATACAAAGTGACAGTAGGTCCAATGGTGGCTTTAATTGATGAAATGCCAATTGCAAAATTATTAATAGTCTCAACAATCTTATTCTTGTTGGCTTCTAACTCTTCTTCACTTACCTTTGGCCCAACATTATTATATTCTTGAAGTAAAGAAAGTGGAGGATACATATAACCTGACAAGTCAAGTTTAGGGTCATATTCTCCAAATTGTTTTAATAAATCATCGGTCTCTTCTTCTACCAAATATTTCTGAAAATCAGAAGATTGTTCCTCTATCTTTTCCAAAACTGTTTCTTCGGGTTTTTCAATTGTAAAAGCAATACCTCCTTTGAATGGTTCTTTAGGCAATGAGGATGGTTCGAAATTTTTTTCTTTGTTTTCTACTCTAATTTCGTTTTCTAATATACTTTTCTCTTCAAAAAAGGTTTCCTCTTCTTCTACCGCATCCTCGTCTTCACTAAATTTTCGGTTGAAAACGGAATTTGGCTTCGCTTTTTTTGAAAAATATTTTGATAAAACAAAGTCATCCAATTTGGTGAGTCTATGAAAAAACACCATCCAAATAAATAATACAAACAAAATGACAAATATAGACCCAAACCCTAAAAGTTTGAAAAGGAATTCATTGGTACTATAGCCAATATTTCCAGATAAAAGATAACTTTTAAATTCGAACACATAAACAAAATAGCCGAAGAAAATTGAAATAAAAAACAGGTAAAATACACTACCGATTGTGAAGCGATTCAGGTTAATTTTAAATAAATCTTCCTTGAAAACCAATCTAAAGCCTGAAAAAAATAAGATTGGAATAACTAAATATGCTGCAATGCCAAACCAAATAAAAATGAACCAATGAGAAATATTTGCACCTAGTAGCCCCAAATAGTTTGTAGCTTTTTTCTGTCCTTTCTCCATAACAGACGAAATGCTTTCTTGTACCACATCCTGATCTGCGCTACCTGTAAATAAATATGAAAAAAAAGAAATTAACAGAAAAACAGAAAGTAAAATTAAGATAACTCCAAAAACCAAGGACAGTTGATAATCTTTAGACAATAATCCAGCACCTGAAAATGAAGGTGAGTCAACTGTCTTTTCAGAAGACTTATTTGGCTTCTTTTTTGTTCTAAATGAGTTAGACATTAGGATATTTTTATGAGAAAGCAAAATGTAAGACAAAATTAAAAAAATTAGGCGAACAATTGCTTAAATACTTTTATTTTTGGAAATCGCTTTTATTCAAAGATACAATTTAATTACTTAAAGTACTTACAATGAACATAATTATAAAATTTCAGTAACTGAATTTCGTTGAATCGAATAAAAAACCTTTTCAATAATATTGAATTTTATTACAAATTTCGTCTCTTTTAGTCAAAGTTAAATGGTCATAAATTATTAATTATCAATAGTTTTGAATTCAATTTTATTTCCAAAGTTTAAATATATTATCTAAAGATTTTTAAGTATTTATCATCCTTTAAAATTTATAATTAAACTCTTGAAAACATCCAATTTAAGCATTCTTAATAATTAAAAAACTTGCCTTGGTGCCCAATAAGTAAATAAGAATTTATTTTAATTAAACTAGCTTAAAAAAATATATGATTAAATTTGAAATGAAAACTATATAAAATGAAGTATTTTTTTGTTTTTGTTTTAGCATTTTTTAATTCCTCTGCCCAATCAATTATTATTTCTTCGGGAGATACATGGAAATATTTAGATAATGGAACTGACCAAGGCAGTGACTGGTTTAATGAGAATTTCAATGATTCATCCTGGCCCTCAGGCTCTACTCAAATGGGTTATGGAGAAGGAGATGAAGCTACAATAGTGAGCTTTGGCCCTGATGCCAACCAAAAATATATTACTACCTATTTTAGAAAAGTTATTTTCTTATCAAATACTTATGCTAATTATGTATTAAAAGGAAAACGTGACGACGGAGTTGTAGTTTATATAAATGGAATAGAAGTTTTTAAAGATGGCCTTACAAGTCCAATAAATTACAACACATTAGCTACACAAGCCATTGATGATGGACAAGTTTGGTTAAGTACAATAATAAATGGAAACCTACTTAGATTAGGATCTAACACGATAGCCGTCGAAATTCACCAGTCTGCAGTGAACAGTTCCGATATCTCTTTCGATTTTGAACTTACAGGACAGAACTCGATTTTTGTAACTAGAGGACCATATCTGCAAATGGGTACTTCAAATAGCATGCAGCTGAGATATAGAACGAGTTCTGCAACTTCTTCAAAAATAAATTATGGTACAGATATAAACAATCTTACTTCACAAATAAATGATAATTCTATTTCTACTGAGCATATTGTAAATTTGACAAATCTTTTGCCTAACACAAAATATTATTATAGTATTTCAAATGCTTCAGAAGTTATTCAAAGCTCCAACCAACACTTTTTTTATACATCTCCTATTATTGGATCAGAAAAAAAATCAAGAATTTGGGTAACAGGTGATTGTGGAACAGGAACCACAACTCAAACAAATGTAAAAAACTCCTTTTTAAATTATACAGGAAATAATTATATAGATTTATGGCTTTTATTAGGAGATAACGCTTATTCTTCAGGATATGATAATGAATATCAAACCCTGTTTTTTGAACCTTATCAAAATAGTAAAACCATGAAACAGACTCCAATATTTCCTTCTCCAGGAAATCATGATTATTACAGTATGGGCCAAAACAATAGAAATGGAGCATATTATCAAATTTTCAATGTTCCCACAAACGCTGAAATTGGTGGAGTAGCTTCGCTAACTGAAGGATATTACTCTTATAATTATGCAAATATTCATTTTATAAGTCTCGACTCCTATGGTACTGAAACTGCAAATAATTATAGGTTATCAGATACTTTAAACAATCCTCAGATTAATTGGTTGAAGCAAGATTTAGCAGCAAATACACAAAAATGGACAATTGTTTATTGGCATCATCCACCTTATACTATGGGAACTCATAATTCAGATACAGAGCTAGAATTGGTTTATATTAGAGAAAAAGTACTTCCAATCCTTGAAAGGAACAATGTGGATTTGATTCTTTGTGGGCATAGCCATAATTATGAAAGAACTCGACTAATTAAAGGACATTACGGATTAGAATCTACATTTAATGCCTTGCAGAATAATAAAAGTACCTCAACTGGAAGATTCGATGGCACTTTGGACTCTTGTCCCTATATAAAAACTTCAGATCAAGCCAATAAAGGCGTTGTATATGTAGTTGCAGGCTCTGCGGGGTGGTCAGGAGGCACACAGCCTTCATATCCTCACGATGCAATGGTTTATTCTAATTCTGATCTCGGCGGCTCAATTTATCTAGAAATAGAAGCTAATAGGCTGGATGCTAAATGGATAGCGGAGGACGGAACAGTAAAAGACCAATTTACGATAATGAAAGATGTAAATAAAAGCAGGGAAATTGTAATAGTACCTAACCAAACCAACCTCAATTTAACTGCCTCTTGGATTGGGAATTATTTATGGTCAAATGCACTCACCACAAAAAATATTCAAATTAACCCAATTATTGGGGCTACCTATAGTGTAATGGACGACAAAAATTGTTTAAAAGATTCTTTTTTAATAAAAGTTAATCCTGATTGCCAAAACATACATCAGATTTTTAATGAAATTGGAGGAAATTCAATTCTAAATTTTCAAGCTAATCAAAGTATTTCAGCAAGCAATATCCTTCAAGTTGGGACAAAAATTAACTATAATGCTGGAAAAGAAATTATTCTTACCCCAGGTTTCAATACAAATATTGGTGCTGTTTTTAAAGCTCAAATTCAAGGTTGTGGAAACTAAATAATTTAAATTTTAGGCTATTTAACTTTAGCTATTCCCAAAATTCCTTTTTCTTTAAATCAATTAGGTTAATAGGTAGAAAGAATTAAATTCTGTAAATCCAACAAAAATTACAAAACCACTTAATTCACAATTCCATGGGAATTTGAGGAACTGTATTTGGGCTCTTTAATAAGTTTTTTAAGGCCTTTTATGGATTGAACTGGCCCTTCATCAATAAACATATTAATTACAGCATTCGGCAAATCACCACCTGGATCAGAATGAAAAATATAAGTTCCACTCACACCATTTTGGATAGGCCTAAAACTCCATCTGGCGTAAAAATCTTTTATTCTAATGTAGTCTTTATCTTCTTGCAGCGCCTTCCAATTGCAAACATCTTCCGATATAACTTCCTTTGTATTTACATTTTGAGTAACCTTATTGGTAGCCACCAAATCTCTGTCAGTTGATGGCCAGGGCATATTTATTCGATTGTAATACTCTACATGGTTAGGATTATGTACTTTTAGAACTTTTGCAAATTCTATCTTATAAATCCATCTTTTAAAAGCAGAAACATCTAAAAGTGCCTCGGTAATGGTACTTAAATTACAATCAAAATTGGTCTCGATTTTTACATCTTTTAAAGTACCATTTCCTGATTTTCTATGATAAATGACTATTCCTTCTGTTTTCTTTACAAATTTCCATTCTCCACTTTGTCCATGAACATATTGGATTCCAAAAAAAAGAACAATTAGTAATTTAAACATTTCATTTAATATTTATAAACTTTGCAATATTTGTTTAATAACCGCTTGTACTGACCAAACACGATTTCCTGCCTGGTGAATAACAGCTGAATAATCGCTATCCAAAACTTCATCAGCTACTTTTAATCCTCTTCTTACTGGTAAACAATGCATAAATTTTGCATTATTAGTCAATGCCATTTTCTCAGGTGTGATTTTCCATGAAGGGTCTTGGCTAAGCACTTGCCCATATTGCTCATATGATGACCAATTTTTGGCATATATAAAATCAGCCCCGATAAATGCTTCGTCCTGATTATGAAGTACTTTGGCATTTTTTCTTATATCTGGCGATAAATCGTAACCTTCAGGATTTGCGATAACAAAATCATAATCCGTTTTCAAAACCCATTCAGCAAATGAATTCCCTACTGCCTGTGGAAGTGCTTTAAAATGAGGAGCCCATGTGAGTACTACTTTTGGTTTTTCTACTTTTTTAAGTTCTTCTATGGTAATTAAATCGGCTAAAGACTGACAAGGATGACGAGTAGCAGACTCTAAATTAATAATAGGAACACCTGCATATTTTCTAAAACTCTCCAATACCGTTTCTTTGTAATCCTCGTCGCGGTCTTTAAGCTCGGCAAAGGCTCTTACAGCAATAATATCACAATATTGCCCTAAAACTGCCGCTGCCTCTTTTATATGCTCGGCTTTCCCTTGATCCATAATCACTCCATCTTCAAACTCCAACTGCCAAGAATCTGAGCCCACATTCATTACAATTACATTCATTCCGAGGTTTAAAGCGGCTTTTTGAGTGGAAATTCGTGTGCGTAAACTAGAATTAAAAAACAATAAGCCTATAGTTCTATTTAAGCCCAAATGCTTGTTAATAAATGGATTAGCTTTTTGGGCCAGCCCCTCTTCAATTAATGCAGAAACGCTTGAGACATCGTTTAAGTTTATAAAATGCTTCATCTTTAATTACCTAGAATTTTAGACAAAGTTAGCTCAATTGCGTATTTAATTGAGTTTGAGGACAAAAAAAATGAAATTTTGTTTAATTTGCCATTAATAAAACTAAAATGTCATTGAAATTCGAGCACGTTGAATTAAGTAAAAACAATTTCACAATACTCTACGATCTTTCTTTTGAAATAACAGAAAATACGGTGATTTTTGGGGAAAGTGGTTCAGGAAAAAGTACACTTCTTGATGCAATTGCGGGTAAAGTTTTCCCATCAAAAGGGAAAATCACGAGGGACTCGAGTAAAAAAATTATTTCAGTTGGCAGAGATTATAGTTTTCACAAATTAGTTGGACCAGTTTACCAATATTACCAACAAAGATTCAATTCGCAAGATGCAGAATTAGGGCCGACCGTGTACGAAGTTCTTCAAAATCAGGTGAGCCCCGTAGGCACCATAAACGAAAATTCTGTGGAATTGCCTCCACCACTATATCAGGAAGAATGGCTAAAAGAAATCGTAAAAAAAATGCACCTCGAACCACTTTTGCAACAAAAAATCACTTCATTATCTAACGGAGAGACTCGTCGCACGTTGATTGCAAACGCCCTGCTGAAAAAACCCGATGTGCTTTTACTAGATAATCCATTTACAGGACTTGATGTACTAAGCAGGAAAGAGTTAAAAAACCTGCTTTCTAATTTAGACGAAATGCTAATAGTATTGGTTGCAAACCCAGTGGATGTTCCCGATGGTTTTGAAAATTTGATATTTCTTAAAAATGGCACACACTCTTATTTGGGGAAAAGAGAAAGTTTTATCCCGCAAGAAAAAGAATCTTGGAAAATTGACCATAAACTTCTTAAAGAAATAGAAAGGCTTTCAATTCCACAATTTTGTGATTTCGACACGGCAATAAAAATCAAAAACGGCCAGGTAAAGTATGGTGGAAAATTAGTTTT
The DNA here is from genome assembly GCA_036781325.1 of Leadbetterella sp. Lineage (GTDB taxonomy): Bacteria > Bacteroidota > Bacteroidia > Cytophagales > Spirosomataceae > Leadbetterella. Next base: position 19,727 of record DAIQBE010000001.1, read on the forward strand.
ACAAGATATTGATTGGGAAGTGAAAAGAACCGAAAAGTGGGCATTAATGGGGCCTAACGGCTCGGGCAAAAGCTCCCTTTTGAGTCTCATCACAGGAGATAATCCGCAATGTTATCAAAATCAACTGTTTCTTTTTGACAAAAAGCGTGGAAGCGGCGAAAGTATTTGGGACCTAAAGAAGAAAATGGGGTTCGTCTCGCCAGAGTTGCATCAGTATTTCACTAAGAACATCGAAGTTTGGAAGGTTGTCGCATCTGGGTTTTTTGATTCCGCTGGCTTATTTCAAAAATTAACAGATCATCAATTAGCTTTAACACATTTATATTTGAAATTGATAAATATATTTGATTTGAAAGATAGAAATCTATTTCAATTATCCTTTGGCCAGCAACGTCTGGTTTTTTTAGCAAGGGCCTTGGTAAAAAATCCGCCTTTACTGATTTTGGACGAGCCATGCCAAGGCTTAGACTACAATCAAATGGTATTTTTTAGGACAATCCTAAATGAAATTGCGGTGCATCAAAACAAGACCTTAGTTTTTGTGACGCATTATGAGGATGAGATTCCGGCTTGTGTAAACTTGCGATTAGACTTATTTGAAGGTAGGGAACACAATCACAAATTAAAAAAATTAACAACAGATTAATGTAAGGTCTTAAACCAAGTGATGTATTCAAATAATTTCGAATAATGGACAAAAATTCTCTTTGATTCAATATTTCCATAAAATTCTTCTAAATAGGAAAAGAAAGGTAGAATCTCTGTAAATACTACTTTTTCACCGTTTTTTAGAATAATGAGTCTGAAAAAAAAACCATTTCTCATAGACTCTTTGAAGTTAAAACAATAATCTACAACCTCAACAATTTCAACTTTTTTAAAACTAAATTCATCATGAGAAATTATAGTAAGCATTCTTTCTTCTGGTTCAAAAAAATACTTTTTGGAAGCTCCGTTAAGTTGAAAAAAAACATAAAATCTATACAACTCAAAAACAGGAATAGTAATTACAAGTAAACCTACTAATACCATCATTACTACCGAATATATATCTTTAAGGGGATTTAGAAACCCATATATAATAGTCCAAAGACCCAACAATGCTAAAATTATTAAAAGAATTGTAAAAAATCCAATTGAATTTAAGATAGTGACTTCAAAAACTGTAGGTATTTTTACAAAAGAATTCTCACCATAATATTTATTTGTAATACCTATCATTTTGAGTACATACCAAACCAAAATGCCAATTAATATTGACATCATGATTATCACAAATTTTACATCTGACATTTAAAGTTGATGGTATATAAAAATAACTAAAATCCTAATCAAAAAAAGCAAAAAACCCCTTATTAAATCGAAATACTAAATTTGTCTCTATTAGGTACACATTTTCCGTCTTTTTCAGTACAGGTTTGACACTTAATTTTACCCGAAATCTCAGTACTAGGTTTTAAAATTTTAACTTTCTGAATAAATTTAGCTTCCTTAACGAAATAATTGACCTTGCCTTCCCAAATTTCATCGTATTTTTCTTTGGCATTAATTGGCATAAGTTTACCTACAAGCTGAAAACTTCCGTTTTGGTCAAACTCTATTTCAGTTGGCATTGGGCCATCTACTTTTAAGTCTGAGCTATACAAGTACCAACCTGGATCTATTTTTCCTTTAAAAACCAAGTCTATGGTTTCCCCTACTTTTGCACCTTTCTTTGAAGGGGAAAATGTCCATTTTACAGGTTTCAAAATTTGAAATGAAAAAATAAACAAACCTAAAACACTAATAATTAAAAACTTAAACTTCATAATGCTATCATTTAAAATTCAAAAATTTCGCCTTGTGCTGGAATTAAAATATTTTTAAAACCTTCTTTTTTTAACTTCTCTTTAAAAGCCAATTGTGTTTCGAATTCACCATGTACCAGAAACAATTTCTTAACTTTTGACGCATCTTGACATTTCAATAAAGCTATCATTTCTGAGTAATCTGCATGAGCTGAAAATGAATCCATTACTTCAACATCTGCAATAACAGCTTTTTCTTCTCCAAAAATTCTAACGGTCTTTTGTCCAGATTTTATGGCATGGCCTAAAGAATTCGGAGAGCAATAACCTACTATTAAAATTGTATTTTTACTATTTTGAATATTGTTGGCAATATGATGTTTGATACGCCCAGCCTCCGCCATTCCGGATGCAGAAATAATAATGCAGGGTACTTTAGATTCGTTCAAGGCTTTTGAATCATTTACTTCAGTTATATAATGCAAATTATCAAACCCAAATGCATCACCCTCTCTTTCAATGTATTGCAAAATATCTGGGTTAAAATCTTCCCTGTGCTTTTTCATAATCATGGTAGCGTTAACTGCTAATGGACTATCTACGTAAACTGGAATTTTGGGAAGCATTCCTTCATTTTCTAATTGGTCTAAAGCAAAAATTAGTTCCTGAGTTCTATCCACAGCAAATGCTGGAATTATTAACTTCCCTCTTTTCACTACACATGTATTATAGACTATTCGAAGTAAGGTAGCTTTCATATCCAACTCTGGCTCATGCAATCGGTCTCCATAGGTAGATTCACAAATCAAATAATCTACCTGAGGAAAATCTGACGGGCTTTTTAAAATCTTATCATTTGGCCTTCCAATGTCTCCTGTAAAATACAGTTTTTTATTATTTTCATCCTCAAAAGTCAATAAAATTCCTGCACTTCCTAAAATATGACCCGCATTAAAATACTCAATTTTTACCCCTTCTTCCAAATAAAAGGGTTTATTAAGCTGTATAATTTGAAATAATTCTAAAGCATTGTTAACGTCTTCTTCTTCGTATAAAAGCTCTAATTCTTCTTCATTCCTATTTCTTCTTCTTTTGTTTACTCTTTCTAAATCACGTTCTTGAATTCTAGCCGAATCCATCAACATGATTTCACAAAGGCTTTTTGTGGCTGCAGTACAAAAAATAGGTCCCGAAAATCCCTTTTTCACTAGCCTTGGTATTAAACCCGTATGGTCAATATGAGCATGAGAAACCAACAAATAGTCAATTTCGGAAGGATTAAATCCAAAATTCAGATTCAAATCACTTGTATTTATTCCTTGAAACAAACCACAGTCTAAAAGAATTTTCTTTCCTTTATTTGTAATTATTAAATGTTTACTCCCTGTTACTTGCTGGGCTGCCCCAAAAGATTGTAGTCTCATCGTTTTTGTATTAATCGTAGTCTTTAATCTTTTCAGTTATTATATGCAAATTAAGCATTTGTTTGTCAAACTTCTTTCTTAAAATAAAAAAAACAGAAACTCGATTTTTGAATTTCTGTTTTTCCAGTCTATATGCCAAAATAATTATCTACTCTTTATTCAATAAATGTAAATATCCTTTTTAATGGTTTTAATTTCAATGCAAAAAATGCCTAACTCCTGTCATTACCATTGCTATTCCATTATGATCACAATAGTCTATTGACAATTGATCTTTTATTGAACCCCCAGGTTGCACCACCGCTTTTACTCCCACTTTCCCTGCTATTTCTACACAGTCTGGAAAAGGGAAGAATGCCTCGGAGGCCATGACAGAGCCATTCAAATCAAATCCAAATTCCTTGGCTTTATCAATCGCTTGTTTTAAAGCATCTACTCTTGAGGTTTGGCCTACACCGCTTGCTAGTAACTGACCATCTTTGGCCAAAACAACATTGTTTGATTTTAAATGTTTGCAGATTTTCAATGCAAATTCTAATGCTTTGTTTTGTTCTTCAGTAGGTATCGTTTTGGTAACTACCTTGAAATCGGCTGTTTTTTCTGTAGAAAGGTCTTTGTCTTGTTCTAAAACTCCGTTTAGAAGCGTTCTGAATTGCTTCTTAGAAGTTTTCACTTCCTTTCGTAACAAAAGTCTACGGTCTTTTTTCTTTTTTAAAACCTCTAGGGCATCGGCATCAAACGAGGGAGCAATCATGATTTCGAAGAAAAGCTTATGCAGTTCTTCGGCTGTTGCCAAATCTACATTTCCATTGGAAATTATAACTCCGCCAAAAGCAGAGACTGGGTCACAAGACAAAGCATTTAAATAAGATTGTACGGAAGTTTCAGCAGAAGCCACTCCGCAGGCATTGTTATGTTTTACGATCACAAAGGTCTGCTCGTCAAACTCATCCATTAGTTTTACGCAGGCATCTACATCCATGAGGTTGTTGTACGAAAGTTCTTTTCCGTGCAATTGCGTAAACATATCTCCAAGATTTCCGTAGAAAGTAGCGGATTGATGTGGGTTTTCTCCATAGCGAAGGGGCGTTTGTTGCGAAGCCCTGAAATTTCCACCATCATCTATTCCAGCAAAAAATGCGTGTATAGCAGAGTCGTAATGTGAACTTGTGGCAAAAGCCAACTTAGCATACTTTTTTCTATCCTCAAAATCAGTTCCACAGTTTTTTTCAGTAAGAATCTCATAAACATCATCATACTGACTTCTAGAGGAAACAATTAAAACATCTTGAAAATTTTTAGCGGCCCCACGTATTAATGCAATACCTCCAATATCAATTTTTTCAATAATATCTTCTTCTGATGCTCCAGAAGCTACTGTTTCTTCAAAAGGGTACAAATCTACAATCACCAAATCAATGGCAGGAATATTAAGTTCAGCGGCAGTTTTTACATCATCTTCATTGTCTCTTCTATGCAATATTCCACCAAATACTTTCGGGTGAAGTGTTTTTACTCTTCCTCCAAAAATAGATGGATAAGACGTCAAATCTTCCACAGCTACAACAGGAATCCCCATTTGTTCTATAAAGTCTTGGGTACCACCTGTCGAATAAATAGTTACATTGTTTTTATGAAGTAGATTGACAATTTTATCTAGTCCATCTTTATAAAAAACTGAAATTAATGCAGAATTGATTTTTTTTGACATGCTTTGAATAATTATTTCCGTAAAATTTTCACAAAAATAAAACATTTGTGTGGTCTATCCTTTATAAAATGGTTGGAAATCAGAATTAATAGCTAGATTTCTTTCTTGGTGAATGCAATCCATTTTTTCATCGACCAAAATCATCTTGAACACGTACAATATCATCTTCATTTGAAGGATTATCTTTGTCGGTATGTTGCCAAATTTCAGCAACTACACCCCAACCACCTTGTACCCCCAAAAGCCGGTGTCTTTCGCCACATTTTAAGTTTATTACCTGACCGATTGTTAAATTCTGTGGTTCTGTTTCTTCGTCAGTATCGGAAATTACCACTCCTGCAACTCCAGCTATTAGTTTCCAAATTTCGGCTCTACGATGATGATACTGCCAAGAAAGGCGCTTTTCTGGGCCTACTACCAAAACTTTGGGGCTTAATTTTTCAAATCCTTCAAAGTCTTTCAAACTTAAATGTGAAAAGAATTTTTCAATAAATGCTGGAGATTGGTTTTCATTCAAAACAAAAAAACCTCCCCATGGTCTCTCCTTATCTTGTGAAACCACCTCAAAACCTTGTTCTTTTATAAATTCTGCAATAGAATCAAATACCTCTTTTTTAGTATTTTCAACTTGTAGTTTCATATTATTTTTTGTGTTCTCTTCCATAAGTATTTAGTAATAGACCTTCAAAATCTTAATATCCAAAATTTTCTAATTTTGCTTTTTTCTGTCTCCAATCGGGCTCAACTTTAATATATTGTTCTAAAAACACTTTTTTGCCAAAAAACTGCTCCATTTCTTTTCTTGCTTCTATGCCAACTATTTTTATTCTCTCGCCTTTGTGCCCAAGCAATATGGCCCTTTGAGTGGAGCGTTCAACATATATTTCACTTGATACTTTAATGATATCGTCCGTTTCTTTAAAAGCAGTAATTACAACTTCACAGCTATAGGGCACTTCTTTTTTATAGTTCAAGAAAATCTTTTCTCTTATTATCTCAGCAGCAAAAAATCGTTCCGGTTTATCAGTTAATTCATCTTTGGGAAAATAAGGGGGATGCACAGGCAATAACTTGCTTATATTTTCCAACAAACCTTCGATTCCTACCTTTTGCAATGCTGATATACTCAAAATCAGCGTAGGATTAAAAACACTTTTCCAATGATCTATTTTTTCTTGAATAATTTCTGGAGTAGCTAAATCTATTTTGTTAATGACCAAAATGATAGGACTTTCGCATTTTTGAAGTTTTTGAATCACATCTTCTTCATCGTACTTTTCATAAATATCCGTTACGAAAAGAATTACGTCGGCATCTTCTAACGAACCATGTACAAACTCCATCATGGACTTATGCAGCTCATAAATAGGTTTAATTATTCCTGGTGTATCGCTATAAACCAACTGAAAATCATAATCAGGTGTTTCGCCATTTACTATTCCCATTATTCTATGTCGGGTAGTTTGGGCCTTTGACGTTATAATTGAAAGCTTTTCTCCTACCAACTCATTCATTAGGGTAGATTTTCCAACATTTGGCTTGCCTACTATACTTATAAAACCTGCTTTATGCTCTTTCATTTTACTATCAATCTATTATCTAACATTCTATTTTGATATTGCTGCAAAAACGCTTTAATATCGTGCTCTAACTTATTTTTGACGAGTGGCTCTTTTACACTCAAATCTTTTTTTAAAATCAAGTCGTCTACAAAATTATAAAATCCTGTGGTTTTCTCGCCGTCAAACTTCAAAACATAATTTCCGCTTATCCATTGGTAGTTTCCAAAATGATTAATTACAAAGATTGGGCTTTTGGTATTAAACACATTATTACCAAATGCTAAAAATGGTTTTTTATAATTTAATAATCCTAAAACAGAAGGCAAAACATCTAATTGCTGAATACTGTTTTCTGACTTTTTTTCTATTGAAAGCCCAGGCGCATAAAAAAATATCGGAACTCTAAACCAACCTACACTTTGTTTATAAGTTGGCAATGTGGCGTGAGAGGAGGTATGGTCTGCAGAAAAAACAAAAATTGTGTTTTTAAACCAAGGTTCATTTCTGATTTTTTCAAAAAACTTTCGAATGGCCATATCGGTATATCCCAAAGTTTCATAAATAGGATGAGGCCCTTTTCTGAATTTATTCTTATACTTCGCTGGCACTTTGAATGGGTCATGGGAAGAAAGCGTAAAAACAGTACTCTGAAAAGGCTGTGGAAATGTGTTCAGTTTTTTAGCCATAAACTGCAAAAATGGCTCATCCCATATACCCCACATTCCATCATATTGCTGTTCATCTCCAAATTCGTTTTTACCAAAATAATAATCCACGCCAATTAAATTGGAAAATGCTTGAAAACCCATGGAACCATTGGCAGCACCATGAAAAAATGAAGTATGATATCCTTCATTTTTTAACAACTCTGGAAGTCCATTTAATTTATTTATGGCATATTGGGAAAGCACAAAGGGTTCTTGAAAACTAGGAATTCCACACAATATCGTAGGAATCGCTTCAATAGACTTTTTCCCATTTGCAAAACTGTTTTCTGAATAAAAAGAATTCAATCTGAGAGAATCTAAAAAAGGAGTAAAACCTCCAGAGAGGGGATTTTTGTTTACTACAGCAGATGCCTCTTCTGTATAGCTTTCAATAATAATCACCACCACGTTCATGGGTTTGAATGGCTCATTGTTTAAAGAATCTGGAAAGTGAATTGGTGAATAAATTTTCTCTAGGTCTTCTTTATAAAAACTAATTTTCGATTCTTTCTTCTTTCCTAAAGTTTTAAAAATGGTAAATGGAGTATTTAGAACTAATGCTATTTGATTTGGATCCTTTACATATTCACCTGCGTGATTTAAGCCTATAGGTCTTGTGGCATGTCTAAGGTCCCCTCCTCTAAGGCCTGCCAAAATAATAAAAACACTAACAAAAGCCAGGTCGAAATGAACATGATTTGAAAACGTTTGGGATTTTTTAGCTTTAAATATTTTTACAATTTTAAAAAGCACAAACACATAAAAAATCCAAATTACCCACACATACCAGTATCTAAATATAAAACTTGTAAATAATTCGGTTTTATTATTTATATTATTTAGCTCTTCAAAAGTAGCCCAAGTACTTCTTCTAAGATTAAATTGAAAATAAATGGAGTCAATACAGTTAGCCAAAATGCCAACGCTATTGGTAAATACAAAAAGTATATTGGAAAAGGCTTTGAAAAAAGAAATGTACTTAAAATTACCTGGAATTATTTGAAGAAGTATATAAGGAATATTCAGATATAAAACACTCACGACATCAAATCGAAAACCGCCAATTAGTATTGATCGCCAATCGATTTTTAAAATCGGTCCAAAAAAATCAGTATTAAAGCTATAAAAAACTACCCTACTTAAACTAAATAAAAGCAATACCATAATCAACCTCACTATCATTATAGAAAAGGTTGATGATTTAATTGATTTAAAGATTCTTCGCATTTATTTAAAAAATTATCGTCGCAATTTAGTGATTATTTAAAATAGATTCTTACCTTTGCAATCCGATATCGAATATGAAGTTCAAAATTGACTCTCAAAACTATGAATTTTGAGATTTGAATTTTAAAATCGAGATCATTATATCGCGGGATGGAGCAGTTGGCAGCTCGTCGGGCTCATAACCCGAAGGTCACAGGTTCGAGTCCTGTTCCCGCT
>DAIQBE010000002.1:0-25106 GCA_036781325.1 Leadbetterella sp.
ATTCAATGAATTACAAAATGACAAATGGCATGACCCTGAAATCGAGAGCCAAATTAGTCAGGCTGAATTGGCCTATAAAATGCAATTAGCTATCCCTTCAGTTGCGGATCTTTCCGATGAGCCACAATATATTTTGGATATGTATGGTGCTGATGTAAAAGTGCCTGGCACATTTGCCCACAACTGCCTGATGGCAAGACGACTGGCAGAGAAAGATGTGCGGTTTATACAATTGTTTCACCTTGGATGGGATCATCATGGATCGTTGGCTTCTGGTATGAGAAGGGCGACTAAACAAACAGACCAGGCATCAGCAGCCCTAGTAAAAGACTTGAAACAGAGAGGATTGTTGGATGATACTTTGGTAGTTTGGGGCGGCGAATTTGGCCGCACCAGTTTCTCTCAAGGAAAACTAACGCCAGAAGGTTTTGGGCGTGACCATCACCCCGGTGCCTATACAACTTGGATGGCTGGAGGTGGCGTAAAGCCGGGCCTGGTCTATGGAGAAACCGACGATTTTGCTCACAACGTGGTCAAAGACAAAGTACATGTTCATGATTTTCAGGCCACCTTACTTTACATGCTAGGAATTGACCACGAAAAATTTATCTATAAAAATGAAGGTCGGAGGTATCGTTTGACAGATGTTCATGGTCATGTAATTAAAGATTTACTAGCATGATTTTTGATTTTATTGGGCGTTTTCATCCATTATTGGTTCATCTTCCCATAGGTATTCTCGCATTAGCTGCTATATTAGAATATCTATTTCCAAAAAGAACCTCACCTGCACAAATACAATTAGTATTATTGATTGGAGCTGTATCATCTGTTTCGGCGGCTATATTAGGTTGGTTTCTTTCATTGTCTTCCGATTACGATGTGGATTTGCTAAACAAACATAAGTGGACGGGTTTAATTCTTAGTTTTTTTACAGTTGCCTTATGGGCTTGGAAATATAAAGGCTCGGGTTTTTCAAAATTTAAGATAATTTCAAATCTGCTTTTTGGTTCTATGCTATTGTTTTTAGTATTGGCTGGCCATTATGGAGGTAGCCTTACCCATGGTGTTGATTTTTTATCGATAGATAACTTAAAGGATCCCGACAAAACTGCTAACAAGGTAGCATTGGTTGCCGTAACTGGTACCACCAATGGTAGTGTTTACGACAAACTCATAACACCAATTTTAAGTGAAAAATGCTACAGTTGCCATAATCCAAATAAAACAAAAGGCAACCTTAAAATGCAAACCTATGCTGCATTACTTAAAGGTGGAAAAACTGGGCCTGCAATTGTAGCTGGTAATGCCCTACATAGCGAACTTGTAAAAAGAACGTTACTTGATTTGGATGATAAAAAACACATGCCTCCTAAAGGAAAGAAGCAGCTCACTAGCAATGAAATAACACTTTTAAATTGGTGGATTAATAATGGTGCATCAGAAAGAACAAGCATAAGCGAGGCATTTAAAAATGACACTGTTCGTGCATTTGTGGCTGGGTCAAATGAACGGGCAGAACCAAGTCTAGGTTTAATAGCAATAAAAAAAGCAGATTCTTTGGTCATTGTAAAACTAAAAGAAAAGCTTTGGGAAGTAAACAGCATTCATAAAGGAAGTCCTTATTTGGATATAAATGCAGTAAGTTTATCTAGTCTTTCAAATCAGCAGCTCAATGTTTTACAAGAAATTGACGATAATATTGCTTGGTTAAATTTGGCAAATACTCAAATTACTGATCAGGCTTTTAAATTTATAAGTCAATGTAAAAACGTTTTAAAACTTAATCTCGCCAATACTAATACTTCAAATATTGCGGTTAATGATCTAAAAAAAATGACTAAATTACAATACTTAAACATCATAGGAACTAGAATTGACGATACTGGCCTTATGCAATTGTGTGAATTGGGCTCATTAAAAAATATTTACTGTTGGAATAGTAAGGTAACACCTAATGGGGTAGAAAATTGTAAAAAAAAGTATCCTAAAGTAAAGTTCGATAATGGTAATAATTACATTTTAGTAAAAAAATAGTGTTTTATGAATAGAAGAGATTTTATCCAAGATGCATCAATAGCAATGAGCGGTACATTATTGGCGAAGCCTTTTAGTACCCTAGCATTTGGTAAAACAGAGGATATTGATATTGGCCATGGCGATTATAGGTATAAAGTAAACAAAGAATGGGGATCTTTAGACCCAAACCGTTATCCAGTAAACGATTGTCATGAAATGGTAATGGATAATAAGGAGAGGATTATACTTTTAACAAATGAGCCAAGAAACAATATTTTGATTTACGATAAATCGGGTAGATTACTAGAAAACTGGACCTTAAATTTATCTGGAGCGCACGGACTTACCATACATGAAGAGAATGGAAGCGAGTATTTGTATATAACCGATGTGATGAGAGATGAAGTATATAAAACTACTTTAAAGGGTAGTGTTTTACTTACTATTAAACATCCAAAACTTATAAGTCAATATCAAGAATGTGATAAGTTTAAACCCACAGAAACATGTATTGGGCCCAATGGAGACATTTATATTGCTGATGGTTACGGAAGTCAATATATTTTACAATACAACAGTAAAGGTGAATTTATTCGAAAATTCGGTGGCGATAGTGCTATTCAAGAAGATAAATTTAAACAAGTTCACGGTATTACACTTGATCTGCGTGATCCTCAAAACCCCACCCTTTTGTGTACTGCCAGAATGAAAAATTGTTTTAAACGTTTCACTCTAGAAGGCAAATATATTGAATCTATTTATACTCCTGGTGCTTATTTAAGTCGTGTTGTAATAAAAGGAGAAATGTTGTATTCAGGTGTGTGTTTTTCTGCTTTAAGGAATCATTATCTTACTCCAAATTCAGGTTTTGTGACCATATTGAATAAAGACAATATGGTGGTTTCAAACCCTGGAGGTACTGCCCCAATATACATCAATGGCCAATTGCAACCCATTGTGCAAGATCAAGCCATTTTTAAGCATTGTCACGACGTTTGTGTAGATAATGATGACAATTTGTATATACCACAATGGAATGCAGGGAAAGTCTATCCTTATAAACTTACGAGGGTATAAAATTCTATAATTCCGAAGATTTTATTTTAGGATATAATCAGATTTTGTACTTTAAAAAAGCATAAAATATACTTTTTTTTGTAATTTTAATTATTAAGCATACACATTTAAAGCTGATGCCACTTCTTTTACACCAATATGAACCATATTAGATAAATGATTTTCAACATTGCTTGCAAAACCAGGTAGTAAAGAGAGATCTGTATCCCAAAGTTCAATATTGCTTAGAATATTATTTGTTATTTCATTGAAATTATTTGAATTCCAAACCTCCTTAAAATAGGGTGCAGAATCGCAATTAATAGGATATTTTACACCTTCATATTCTCCATAGAACTTTCCGTTTTCTTCCGTTTTTACTTTCATGAAAAGTATATATGCAGCAAAACATCTAGCAAAGTACTGAGGTACAGTATCAAAAATTTTGTAATAATTGAGTAGTAATGGTATGGCCCTCATCTTCATTTTCATGGTGTATTGTAGAGAGATACTTAACCATTGATGATCTAGATAGGGATTTCTAAATCTATCCATTACTTCTCTTCCATATCGTTGAGTTGTTTTTAGGTCTAGACTTAATGGGATAGCAGGCCCCAATTCTGTTAACATCAAAATGGTGATGTATTTTTCCATTAAAATATCATTTAAGGCATCTTTTACCAAATTAAAGCCAGAAAGGAATGCCATACCACATAATAAAGTATGTGGGGCATTTAATAATCTTAGCTTCAATTCTCTATATTTCTCTATATTTTTTTCGAGTTTAACGCCTTTATCAGTTTCAACAAAAGATAGAATTTCTTCAAGATTTTCACCTTCAATAGCCCAGAGCCGATATACTTCTGCTTTTATTAGTAAATGGTCAACATATCCAAGCTCGGTATTGAATTTTTCAAGTTCTTCTTTATTTGGCTTTCCAGGTACAATCCTATCCACTAATGAGCTACAGAATCTCACTTTCGAAAGCAGCCATGTTTTAAAATCTGCTCCCAAGTTATTTGCCTCAGTATGTTTTAAAACTAAGTCTTTTAAAATTCCTCCATTATTAACAATAAGTTCAGTTGGAATAACTACAACTTCTGCTTTGTTTGTTTGAAATCTGCGGAGAAGCCAAGCGGTTAATTTAGCCGGGAAAGAGTCTGGACAAACTCCTTCTACACTTTCCTCGGTATACTGCAAGCCTACTTCTGTGGTATTAGATATTACAATTTTAATTTCTTCGTTTTCTGCAGTTTTTAAAATCTCCTCCCAATGGGTATGACTGGATAATACCCTACTGATACTTTCAATCACAACATTTTCTTCCAAAATTTCTCCATTTTCTAAACCTCTTACTGCAATAGTATATAAATTGTCCTGTGCTTGAAACTCGGAAACATCGGGTCCTGTGGTTTTTACCATTACAATGCTACCATTAAAAACACCATTTTTGTTAGCTTTATCAATAAAATAATCGCAAAGCCCTCTTAATAGTACTCCTGTTCCAAATTGCAATACTTTTTCGGGTAGTAATTCAAGAGTCGTTCTAAAATTATTATTAGATTTATTGAGCATTTTTTATGATTTATTTAAGTTTCAAAATTATCTTAATTTATTTTAAAATAATGATAAAAATCGATTTAATACTTGTATTATTTTGACAACTATTTTATTTAATTATACATAAATGTATTATATTTCTTTACTTTTTTGGTTTATTTCTTGTAGGTCTTGTAAATGTTATGCAAGCATACTATTTTTGTTTAGTAAAAAAACAACCAATGGAATACAAAATATTAACTATGGCCGAAATGGCTCAAAGTGGACAGACGCCAGAAATCTTATTTTGGGTTGGATGTGCGGGTTCGTTTGATGACAGATATAAAAAAGTTACAATAGCTTTTGTAAAAATATTAAATCAGCTTCAAATAAATTTTGCAGTTTTAGGCACAGAAGAAGCATGTACTGGGGATCCTGCCCGCAGAGCAGGTAATGAATTTACTTTCCAAATGCTCGCTCAACAAAACATTCAGGTTTTGAATGGCTATGGAATAAAAAAAATAGTTACGGCTTGTCCACATTGTTTTAATACATTGAAAAATGAATATCCTGAATTGGGGGGAGAATATGAAGTAATTCATCATTCTACTTATTTACAGCAGTTAATTGATGAAGGTAAACTGAAAATTGAAGGGGGGGCATTTAAAGGTCAAAAAGTCACCTACCATGATTCGTGTTATTTAGGAAGAGCAAATGAAATTTATGAGGCCCCTCGCGAATTAATCAGAGTCCTAGATGCCGAACTGGTGGAAATGAAAAAATGTAAAACCAAGGGTCTTTGCTGTGGAGCGGGTGGGGGACAAATGTTTAAAGAACCCGAAAAAGGCATAAAAGACATTAATATAGAACGTATTGAAGACGCAATTGGTTCAGGGGCAAAAACAATTGCTGTTGCCTGTCCATTCTGTATGGTGATGATGTCTGATGGTATAAAAAACAAAGAAAAGGAAAATGAAATAAAAGTCTATGACCTGGCGGAACTTTTATGGGAGGGAATAAAATAGAATGTATAAAAATTAGTCCCACTTATTTTTTGAATAGTAAGGAAATTTAAGGTTCGGGTTTTTTATTTAATTGAGAATATTTTATTTTTTTGACAAATATTTAAAAGGAAATCTGTTATATTCATATTTAAAATTATTCAACCTTTTTTAAATATGAATAACAGTACATCAAGAAGAGAATTTTTACAGAAATCTAGTTTGGCGGCCTTAGGAATGATGGCTTTTCCAAGTTTTGCTAAAAGAGTAGCAATCAGCGACAAGGTCAGAGTAGCTCATATTGGCCTTGGAGGTATGGGAAATAGCCATCTCAATTGGTTCTCGGCTTTGCCAGAGGTTGACGTCGTGGGTATTTGCGACTTAGATTCCGATCACCTTAATGCTACAGCAAAAAAATATTCAGAAAAATATCCTGACCGAAAACTTGAACTTTTTGACGACTTCCGTAGAGTTTTGGATAGAAAAGATATTGACGCAATTACAGTGGCTACTCCTGATCATTGGCATGCTCAGGTGGCGATAATGGCTTTTCAAGCTGGAAAAGATGTTTACGGTGAAAAGCCACTGTCATACAGTGTAAAAGAAGGGCAAATGATGTTGGCCGCTCAAAAAAAATATAATAAAATATTTCAATTGGGCACCCAGATACATGCTGGAGACAATTATCATCGAGTTCAGGAAATAATAAAGTCTGGGGTTTTAGGCAAAATAAAAACAGTAAGACTTTGGAAAACTGGTCTACCCCCCGTTTTGGGGCCATCAAATTACCAAAAACCCCCTTCTAGTCTAAACTATGATATGTGGCTTGGACCAGCACCTTATCATGAGTATTCACCAGAAAGGGTGCATTTTAATTATCGATATTTCTTAGATTATTCTGGTGGAATCTTTCAAGATTTTTGGTGCCATATTGCAGACGTTGTTTGGATGTCCATAAATCCTAAAAATCTTAAAAAAGTTTCAGCCAAAGGAGAGAAATCAGAAGGTGTAGGAGACACTCCAAAAACAATTGATATCAAATACGAATTTGAAGATTTGGATTTATATTGGTCCTCTACAGCCCCCAATGTTCCTGGGGCTGCCACAAAAGGAATTGGAGCATATTTTGAAGGTGAAAAAGGAACATTGTTATGTGATTATAATACAAAAGAGATTACCATAAATAATGTTGTGATGTTAGATATTCCAGAGGTTCCTATTTCTATTATACGTTCTCCTGGGCATCAACAAAACTTTATAGATGCTGTTAAAAGCCGTAATCAACCCGAAAGTAATTTAGAATACGCTAGAAAAATGACTTTACCAATGCATTTAGGGCTAATTTCTTATAGGTTAGGAAAGCCTTTGTCATGGAATTCAGAAACAGAACGATTTGTAAAAAGCAGAAAAGCAAATAAGCTGCTCTGGCGTTCGTATCGAAAGCCCTGGAATTTGATTTAATTGATTTGTGATTGTTTTTTATTTCTTGTTTCTAGAATTTTTATGAGTTTATTAAAGAATGGTTGCCTTTTTTGGAGTTTCAAGGCTTAAATTGTGCGTTATACATTATAATAAATCTACTTATGATTGGATTATTAGTTCTGGTATTCTTGGTAGGTTATTTGGCGATAATTTTCGAGCATAAAATTTCTATTGACAAATCTTCAAGTGCATTATTGGTAGGAACTTTGTGTTGGACCCTTGTTTCCTTGATTTCTACTAATATGCAAGAGACCACAGAAAAACTAATGCATCAAGTAGGAGAAATTGGGGGCATTTTGTTTTTTTTAATGGGTGCCATGACCATAGTAGAATTGATTGACACCTACCGGGGCTTTGACTTAATTACTTCAAAAATCACTACAAGGAATCAAGTTAAGTTGCTTTGGATTGTCTGTATGATTACGTTTTTTCTTTCTGCTTCATTAGATAACCTAACTACAGCAATAGTGATGGTATCTCTAATAAAAAAACTTGTAAATGAACAGAAGACAAAGCTTTTGTTTGTGGGAATGATAGTGCTATCCGCAAATGCAGGGGGAGCGTGGTCTCCAATGGGGGATGTAACAACCACTATGCTTTGGATAGGAGGAAATGTTTCAGCTGGAGGTATAGTTTTAAGTTTGTTTTTACCTTCTTTAGTAAGTTTATTGTTACCATTGGTTATCCTAAGCTTTAGTTTAAAAGGAGAATTATCATTAGTTGACATACCAATCCAAGTTGAAGAAAGTAAAAGAGAAAAAAATATTATTTTTTGGACGGGATTTATAGGCCTTATTTCTGTTCCAATTTTTAAAACTGTTACACACCTGCCTCCTTTTATAGGAATGTTGTTAGCCTTAGGAGTAATTTGGACAGTGGCAGAATTGTTATTAAAAAACAAAGATGAAAATTATAGAAGCAAATTTTCGGTAATTAAGGTTTTAGAAAAAGTAGATATTCCAAGTATTTTGTTTTTCTTAGGAATTCTACTTGCTGTCTCAGCATTAGAAACGGTGGGTGTATTAAGCAATGCTGCCAATTGGCTTACCTCAACTATAAAAAATGAAACATTAACAGTTACTTTGATGGGCTTGCTTTCTTCTGTGATTGACAATGTGCCATTAGTGGCCGCTACAATGGGCATGTTTAGTTTAGAACAATACCCTATGAATCATCCTTTTTGGGAGCTGTTGGCCTTTTGTGCTGGTACAGGTGGAAGTACCTTAATAATTGGTTCCGCTGCAGGCGTTGCAGCTATGGGTATACAAAAGATTGAATTCTTTTGGTATGTAAAAAAGATATCATGGTTGGCACTTATTGGTTATTTTGCGGGAATTGGCGTATTTTTATTGCAAAAAATCCTTTTTGAATAAGCTACTTTTTTATATTATTGGATACTTAAAATCTCGCAAGCTCTGCGTGATGCATCTTGCTCAGCTTTCTTTTTGTTCCAGCCTGTTCCCGAACTTATTATTTCAGAATCTAATAATACTTGGGCGATGAATTCTTTACTGTGGTTTTTGCCTTTTTCTTCTACAATTAAAAATTCAACTTTTCGACCGTCAGCTTGTGCCCATCCCAAAATTATTGATTTATAATTAGAGTTATTAGAAATAACTGTATCTAAGTCAAAATGATTGGAAAGGAGTTTTGAGACAATAAACTTTTTAGTGAAAATGAAGCCCTTGTCCAGATAGATGGCCCCAATAAGTGCTTCCATTGCATCGCCAAACATGGAAGTTCTATGAAAGTTTCTTTGCCCATCAAATTCTATCAATTTATCTAAACCTATTTTTCTAGCAACAATATTTAATGATTCTCTATTTACAATTCTAGACCTTATTTCAGTGAGAAAACCTTCATCTTTGAAGGGGTATTTTTTAAAAAGATATTCTGCTACTACCATGCCTAAAACTGCATCGCCTAAGAATTCGAGTCTTTCGTTTGATTCCTTAAAGCCATCTATTTTAGTTTGTTTTGAAGCAGAAGTATGCCTAAAAGCAAGCTGGTACAATAAATCATTTTTTGGTTTTTGTCCAATTATTTGTTCAATGGATTTCCTGAATTCCTTGATCTTAGCATCTTTTGAGAAAAATCCAAAAATTGACTTAGCTACTTCCATTAAATGCTATTTTTCATTGAAAAGTTTGATAATCTTAAATTTTCTTGAATATTAAAGTGGCGTTGTGACCTCCAAAGCCAAAACAATTACTTAAAACTACTTCTATCTTCCTAGCTTTCGCAACATTGGGTGTTAAATCTATTCGTGGGTCAATGGCATCATCTACATTAAAAAGATTAATTGTTGGCGGTACAATCTGATGCTGTATAGCTAGTATTCCAGCCACAGCCTCAACCGCACCAGCCCCACCTAATAAATGACCCGTCATAGACTTTGTAGAGCTTACAGATAAGTTATATGCGTGGTCTCCAAAAAGTTTTTCTATGGCTTTTATTTCTTGTGGGTCACCCAAGGGAGTGGAAGTGCCATGTGTGTTGATATAGTCTATTTCTGATGGTTTTATTTTAGCATCTTCTAAGGCATCTTGCATAGATAAAAACGCACCATAGCCCTCAGGATGAGGGGCAGTAATATGGTAAGCATCAGAAGAAAAACCACCACCAATTAATTCGCAGTAAATTTTGGCTCCTCTTGCCTTAGCATGTTCGTATTCTTCTAAAACAATTGCACCGCCTCCTTCGCCCAACACAAATCCATCTCGATCTTTATCATATGGCCTAGAAGCAGTTTTTGGGTCGTCGTTTCTTTCTGACAGTGCTCTTAAAGCATTAAAGCCACCAATGCCAGCTTGTGTATTAGTAGCTTCTGAACCTCCTGAAACACAAATGTGCATTCTACCTAATCTGATATAATTGAAGGCATCGATAATAGCATTATTGGCAGAAGAGCAAGCCGAAACTGTCACGTAATTTGGTCCTCGAAATCCATGCCGAATTGAAATTTGGCCTGAAACACTGTCTGCTATCATTTTGGGAATAAAAAATGGATTGAACCTTGGTATCCCTGTACCCTGAGCAAATACAATCATTTCTTCTTCAAAAGTCTTTAAACCACCAATTCCAGATCCCCAAATTACCCCAATTTTATCTTTATTTATATTTTCATCCTCATCGATACCCGCATCTTTTATGGCTTGGTCGGCTATTACAACTCCGAATTGGGTAAATAAATCCATTTTCCTTGCCTCTTGTCTAGGAATAAAATCTGTAACTTCAAAATTTTTGACTTCACATGCAAACTGGGTTTTAAAACTTGAAGCATCAAATCTAGTTATATAGTCGGCTCCGCTTATTCCATTTGAAAGACCGTGCCAATATTCTTCTATCGTATTTCCTATGGGAGTAAGAGCCCCCATTCCAGTAACAACAACTCTTTTTAATTCCATGGTTTTATTAAAATTAAAAGTTCAACATTCCATTGAAAATGCAATATAACATTTGACAATTGAATATTGAACTTAAATTGTTTAGAAAAATTTACTTTGCGTTTTCTTCTAAATAAGTGATTGCCTGACCAACTGTTTGGATATTTTCTGCTTGATCGTCTGGAATAGATACATTGAATTCTTTTTCAAATTCCATGATTAATTCAACGGTGTCAAGCGAGTCCGCTCCAAGGTCGTTAGTGAATGATGCTTCAGGAGTAACTTCAGTCTCATCAACTCCAAGCTTCTCAACAATAATTTTCTTTACTTTCGCTGCTATATCTGACATTTTAAAAATGTAGTTTGGTGAAAAACAATGCAAAGAAATGGATTTTAAATGATATGAACAAAATGAATCGCTAATTTTTTGAATGAAGATTTGTTATGATATTTGTGAAACATTTAAAAATAAGATAAAAATGGCATTAAACATAGGCAATATTGCGAAATACGATGTTGATAATTTTTTTTTGATGGCGGGACCCTGTGCTATTGAAAGCAGGGATATGGCGATGAAAATTGCAGAAAGAGTAAATAGTCTTTGCGTAAAGTTTAATATTCCCTATATTTTTAAAGGTAGTTATCGAAAAGCAAATCGGACAAAAGCCGATAGTTTTACTGGAATTGGAGATGAAAAGGCTTTAAAAATATTGGAAGAAATAGGAAGAGCTTTTGGAATACCCACTGTTACTGACATTCATGAATGCAAAGAAGCTCAAGTAGCAGGAGATTTTGTAGATATTTTGCAAATTCCTGCTTTTTTGTGTAGGCAAACGGATCTTTTGGAAGCTGCTGCTAAAACAGGAAAAGCGGTAAATATTAAAAAAGGGCAATTTTTATCTGGGGCCTCGATGGGATTTGCAATTGAAAAAATAAAATTAGCAAATCCGAATGTGCAAACCTTGCTTACAGACAGAGGAAATAGTTTTGGTTATTCTGATCTTGTGGTAGATTATCGAAATTTGGTAGATATGAAAGAATTTGGTGTTCCCGTAATTATGGATTGTACCCATTCACTCCAAAAACCGAATCAAACTTCAGGAGTGACTGGTGGAAACCCCAAAATGATAGCTACAATTGCAAAAGCAGCAATAGCCGTTGGTGCAGATGGTTTATTTATTGAAACTCATCCTGACCCTGCAAATGCAAAATCAGATGGAGCGAATATGTTGCATTTAGATAATTTAGAAAATTTGCTTCTTCAATTAGTAAGAATAAGGCAAGCGGTTGTTTATTAAGAGTATTAAAAATTGTTTATTTTGAAAATACTTAGTTTATTCCATAAATAGCTTAAGATATGTTGTTTAAAATGCTAATTTATTAATTTTATTATGACTTATGATTCTAATTTTTGAATACAAATGAAACTTCCTATTTACCTTGATTATGCTGCAACTACTCCTGTAGACGAGCGCGTTCTTGAAGAAATGCTTCCATATTTTAATCAGAATTTCGGTAATGCCGCTAGTAGATACCATGCCTTTGGTTGGTTGGCAGATGATGCAGTACAGGTTTCAATGGATAGAATTTCCAAAGCAATTAATTGTAAAAATGCTGATATAATTTTTACCAGTGGAGCTACAGAGTCTATTAATTTAGCAATTAAAGGATACTTTGATGCAAATCCTGACAAGACTCATTTTATAACTATTAGTACCGAACATAAAGCTACTTTAGATACCATTAATACTATCAAGAATAAGGGTATTAAATCTTCGGTAATTGGAGTGAATAGCGAAGGAGAAATTAATGTGGAAGAATTAGAAAAATCAATCCGCCCAGAAACTGGTTTGATTTCTTTTCTTTGGGTAAATAATGAAACAGGCGTTATTTCTCCTTTGGAAAAAATAATAGCAATAGCCAAGATAAACAAAATTGCGGTACATGTAGATGGTACACAGGCAATAGGAAAGTTAGACGTGAATTTTCAGAATCTTGGTATCGATTTACTTTCTTTTTCCGGCCATAAATTTTATGGACCTAAAGGGATAGGAGTCTTAATTAGAAGCAAAGGGGTGAATATTGAATCTCAAATAGTTGGTGGGGGGCATCAAAAGAATTTAAGAAGTGGCACATTAAATATACCGGGGATAGTTGGTTTAGGAAAAGCAATAGAAGTTTCGACAGAAAATATTGAAAATGAACAAATTAGAATGAATGAGATTTCAAATAATTTCAGCAGCGGATTATTAAATCAGTTTCCTTTTTGTACAATTAATGCCCCCAGTGTTTCAAGAGTTTCTCATATTCTAAATGTTTGTTTTACTGGTTATGATGGGCAAGAATTATTAAACCGTTTTTCAAATCTAGCAATTTCAAATGGGTCTGCTTGTAACTCAGCTTCAATTTTTCCCTCTCATGTTTTGAAAGCAATGGGTTTGAGTGATGCCGACTCTTTATCTTCTTTAAGGTTTAGCTTCGGGAAATTTACAACTTCTGAGGAGATTACAAAATGTATAGAACATTTAAGAATCAAAATCAAATTTTAATAAACGTTTTTTCAATTTTTTAATCATAAACATACATTTATGGAAAAAAATTTGTCGCTTTTTGATAATGCATATAGATGCATTTTGAGCTACTTATAGGCAAAACCGAATGGTTTTAAAAAATAAATTCTAGGCATTTTTACTCTTTGAATAATTGAAAGAATATAAAATTCAATGCTAGTTGAAGTTAATGAAATCTCAGAATTTTAACCTTTGAATTGGGGAAAGGATTTTGTATTTGGAGTTAAGAGTAAGGTCTAGCTCAGTTGGAGTTTCATAAACTTTTGCCTAAAGTTATTAAACTAATTTAAAGATTTGTAAAATTAAAAAGCTCTTAATTGTTAAAAAAAAGAGCCTTTTAAATTAATTTTTAAGCCACTAATTTCACTTCGTAAAATGCGGAATGTTCAAATTTAGTTTTTGCATATTCTAAACTTATTACAAATGCTTTTATAGATTTATCAGAAGGTAATTCAAACATGGCATCGGTGAGTATAGCTTCGCAAATGGACCTTAGTCCTCTTGCTCCTAAATTAAAGATAAGAGCTTGATCTACGATATAGTCGAGGGCAGTTTCTTCAAAAGAGAGTTTAATGTCCTCCATTTCAAACAATTTTATATATTGCTTTACTAAAGCATTTTGTGGCTCTGTAAGTATTCGTCTTAATGTGGCTTTGTCTAAAGGATTTAAATAGGTTAATAGAGGCAAACGACCAATCAACTCTGGAATAAGTCCAAAGGATTTTAAGTCTTGTTGAGTAACGAATTTTAATAAACTATCTTCATTGTTAAAATCTAAAGCTTTGGTATCTACTTTAAAACCAATTGGTGCTTTATTTATTCTTTTTGAGATATGACGAGCAATACCATCAAAAGCCCCCCCACAAATAAATAATATGTTTTCAGTATTTATTTGTATAAGTTGCTGATCTGGATGTTTTCTTCCTCCTTGTGGCGGCACACCGACAATAGAGCCTTCTAAAAGTTTCAAAAGCCCTTGCTGTACCCCTTCTCCACTAACATCTCTAGTAATTGATGGATTGTCAGATTTTCTTGCTATTTTGTCTATCTCATCAATATAAACAATTCCGCGTTCAGCCAATTCAGGATTAAAATCTGCAGCTTGAAGTAATCTGCTAAGAATACTTTCTACGTCTTCCCCTACATATCCCGCCTCGGTTAACACTGTTGCATCGGCTATTGCAAAAGGAACTTGAAGCATTTTGGCAATTGTTCTCGCCAAATAGGTTTTCCCAGTTCCGGTTTCTCCAACCATAATGATATTGGATTTCTCAATATTTACATCGTCTGTGCTTCTTGGCTGGGAAAGACGTTTATAGTGATTATATACTGCTACGGAAAGTACTTTTTTCGCTTCATCTTGTCCTATTATGAATTTATCAAGATACTTTTTTAAATCAATCGGAGGTTTTATATCAAACTTTGGGGTTTCTCCTTTTTTCTTTTTTTTCTGTTTTGAATTTACCCCATAAAGCTCTTGCTGGATTAATTCGTAACCTTGTTCAATACAGTGATTACAAATGTGTCCTTCTGTGCCTGAAAGTAGTAATTCTACTTCATTTTTTTTTCTTCCACAAAAAGAACAATCTGGTTCTTTATTTGATGCCATTTATTTATATTTTTACAAAAATAATATTTTTTAATTTTTAAACCAATTTGAAGAGCATTTGTGCTGTTCAAATGCCGCTAAATCTAAGATTTTAAGCAATTTATTATATTTTAAGGTCTTGGGATTGACTCAAATGTTTCTTCATAATTTTTGGTCATGGTTCCCATTATCCTATCCCAAAACATAAAATATAATCCATAATTTCCTCTAAAAAACTGATGGTGCAAATTATGGCTAATAGAGGTGTTTAACCATTTTCCAAAAATACTTTTAGCAAAACTTTTCGGATAAATCTCCCAGCCCAAATGACCATATACATTATAAGTGGTCATAAACAACAAAAAAGCCATCAAAACATAGATGTGGAAAGGCATTAGAAAAGCGAAAACTATAAAAATTCCAGCTTCTACAAAGGCCTCAGAAGGTTGGAAAGAAAAAGACGCCCAAGGAGATGGATTTGTAGATTGATGATGCACGTTATGGAACATTCGAAATAATTTTGGATGATGCATTAATCGGTGTGTCCAATAGAAATAGGTATCATGCAAAAATAAAGTAACAAAAAACGAGATAAAAAAGTAAGTGTAACCGTATTGATTTACATCATAATACGTTTGAGTATAAGGTCTTATGTAAGGATTGTATAAGAAAACCCCCACTAAAGTAAAAACTAAAAAGGTCAACAACGAATAGCCAATTTCTCTGAAATAATCCTTATTCTGGGGAAATTTAACCTGAATTTTCGAACTTATTATTTTCTTTTTTAGCACCACATAAAATATCACATAAGCAGTTCCTGCTATTAATAAATATCTAAAAATGTTAGTGAAAAAGACAAATAGAGCCATTTTTTCTATTGTGAGGTCTTTTAACATATTTTTTTATTTTAATTTAAAAATATAAAATAAAGTTGAATAGTTTTATTGTGTATTAATAAAAAGGAGATTTTCTAAATTAAAATTAAAAAGCCCTTCATTTCTGAAAGGCCTTTAAATTTCAAATACTCTATTTCTATGTTCTATATAAAACTTCGTCAATCAATCCATAAGTTTTTGCTTCTTCGGCTTTCATCCAATAATCTCTATCAGAGTCTAGTTCTATTTCTTCAAAAGTTTTACCTGAATGCTTCGCTAAAATTTCATATAATTCTTTCCTAAGTTCAATTATCTGCTTAACTGTTATCTCCATATCACGAGACTGCCCTTGTGTGCCTCCACTGGGTTGATGAATCATAACCCTTGCATGAGGTAAAGCAGTACGCTTGCCAGCAGCTCCACCTGCTAATAGCACGGCTCCCATCGAAGCAGCCAATGATGTACAAATTGTAGCTACTTCTGGTCGAACATATTGCATAGTATCATACATTCCCAGACCAGCATATACTGAACCCCCTGGACTGTTGATATACATTAAAATATCTTTTTTAGGATCTACTGATTCTAAAAATAATAATTGAGCAACTACAATGTTGGCAATTTGGTCATCAACTCCTGTTCCTAAAAAAATAATACGGTCCATTATTAATCTTGAAAATACATCAATGGCTGCAAAACGCATAGGACGTTCCTCAATAATATTTGGAGTCATGTTAGTTACATTGTGCTTCATGTAATCATCCATTGTGAGGCCGCTGATGCCTCTATGATGAACGGCATATTTTCTAAAATCGTCTCCTAAATTCATACTTTATTTTTTCTTTAAAATTTTAATAAAAACTGAAATTGTAGACTAATAGTTCCTAAAAAATAAAGTCAGGAGAGTGAAACTCATCCCGACTTTAAAAACTAAAAGCTTAACGCTATTATACTTTGTATTTTTCTGAAGCTATTTGATTAAATTCTTCCACAAAAACCGTCTTAACATCCTTACTTATTTTTTCTTTCAAAAAGCCAATTACTTTTCTTCCGAATGCTTTCTCAAAATATTTTTTAGAATTCTCAGTGTCTTTTTTCTCTTCTAATTGTTTTTTGGCCATATTTTCAATAAATTCTTCCATGCCATCAAAACCGCCTTGCCCACCAAAATATCCTCTTATCTCACTTTTAACTTCCTCTAAAACATCAGCATACAGCACCTTTAAATCGTGAATTTTTGCAATTTCGGTTTTGATTAAATCTAATTTAAGACCTCTTGTTATCGCATCAAACTCTTTTTCAATATCTTCTTCGGAAGCTTTTCCATCATTTATTTCTAAAAGCCATTTTTTAAGAAATGCATTGGGTAACTCAATTGGTGTATTTTCTAATAAGGATTTTTCTATATCAAAATCTAAAAGAAAATCAGATTCTCTGCTATAATTTGACATTAAAACTTCTTTCAATTGCGTACGGAACTCCTCTTCATTAGAGGCCTTTCCCGGCCCTAAAACTTTGTCAAAAAATTCTTGATTTAGTTCTGAAGGAAGGATTCTTGTTATTTTTTCAACAGTAAATTCAAATTCTCCTATTAATGTTGAAGCCTCTTCATCAGATTTGCCTGTTGCAAATCCTAATTCTTTAACCGTTTCAAAAATTGATTGAATATCAAATTTTATACTGCTTCCTTTTTCCAGACCTTTAAAAATGTATTGGGCACTTTCTATAACTTTATCTGTAGGAATTCCAGATTGAAATGAAAACTCGGTGGCATCTTGCTTTAGAATACCAAAAATCAAATCACCAATTTCTGCATCCTCTGGCTCTGATTCATTACCAAATCTTTTTTTCAAATCTTCAATAGAATTTTCCAATTGTACATCTGAAGGTTCAATTTCATATTGGACCAAGGCAGGAAGGGTATCCAAATTTACAGTAAAATCTGAAGCAAACCCTATCTCATATTCAAAAGTATAGTCTTTTTGTTTAGTCCAGTCTATTTTGTAAGCATCTTCTTTAGGAGTGGGTTCTCCAACTACACGCAAATGGTTTTCTGCAATACACTCATTTACTGCGGAAGAAGCTACTTTTATTACCTCATCAATTAATACTCCTTTCCCATACAAGTTTTGAATGTACTGAATTGGAACATGGCCGGGTCTAAAGCCTTTAACAACAGCTGTTTTGGCATATTCTTTTAATTTTTTGTCCACCTCTTTTTTGTAATCAACTTCGTTTATTTCTACTATCAACTGGGCTAAAGTAGAAGACTGTTTATCAAATTTTGTTTGCATTAAGAGAAATTTTTTGTTCGAACTGAAAATAAATTTAAAAACCCTTCAGCCAATCAATGGTTTGAAGGGTTTAAAGTACGGGCGGAGGGAATCGAACCCCCACGCCTTGCGGCACTAGATCCTAAGTCTAGCACGTCTACCAGTTCCGCCACGCCCGCTCACAAACGAACTATTTTATTCATTCGGGCTGCAAAGGTAACTTAATTTTGTTTTATTCAAAATTGTTTACAAATATTTTTTATTTAATTGATGATTTGAAATACTTATTTTGTTTGAACTTTAGAATTATTTGTTTGTAATTTTCTTTAGACGTTTATATATTTTTAATTGTTATAAAACATTTTCTAAATTTTTGTATTGGAAATCAAAAAGCTTTTTTAAATTATTAGATTTTATTACTTTAGCAAATAGTAAGTTTTGAACTTGCAGATTTTGAAAAATGATGAGTACACCAAATATACAAAAAGCCGAGAACCTCAGCACAAGTATTCAATACTATTCTAATGAAGAAAGAAATGAAATATCGAAAAGGTATAGAAAAATATTAAAAACTGCCAAGCAATTTATTAAAGAAGGGGATACCAAGCTCATAAGAAAGGCTTTAAATATTTCAATGGAGGCCCATAAAGAGATGAGGCGGAAATCTGGTGAGCCCTATATTTATCATCCCTTAGAAGTAGCGTTAATTTGCGTTGAGGAAATTGGACTTGGCCCAACCTCTATTATATGCGCTTTGCTTCATGATGTAGTGGAAGATACCACTATAACTTTGAAAGAAATTAATCAAGATTTTGGACCAAAAGTAGCTCAAATTATTGATGGATTGACAAAAATCGCTGAAAATTTTGAGCAAACTCAATCTGCTCAGGCTGAAAATTTCAGAAAAATGTTGCTTACTTTATCCGAAGATGTAAGGGTAATATTAATTAAATTAGCAGATAGATTGCATAATATGCGTACACTTGGGAGTATGGCTAGAAACTCTCAATTGAAAATTGCACATGAAACTATTTATATTTATGCTCCGCTTGCACACCGCTTAGGCTTGTATCAAATAAAGTCAGAATTAGAAGATTTATACTTAAAATATACTGAACCTGAGGTTTATAAAGATATTTCTACAAAAATAAATATCTCAAAATTTACACGTAAAAAATTAATTGATGGGTTTATGAAACCCATTTCGAAACGACTAAAAGATGCAGGGATAGATTTTTACATAAAGGGTAGGCCTAAGCATATTTATTCCATTTGGAAAAAGTTATCTCAACAAAATGTGTCATTTGATAACATCTACGACCTTTTTGCAATTCGTATAATATTGAATAACATTTCGCCATTGGAAAGAGATAAAGAGAAGGCTGCTTGTTGGCAGGCATATTCTATTGTAACGGATGAGTATAGGCCGAATCCAGATCGATTGAAAGATTGGATTTCGACTCCAAGAGCTAATGGTTACGAGTCATTACATACCACTGTAATGAGTAATACGGGCGTTTGGGTAGAAGTACAAATAAGAACCGAACGCATGGATGAAATTGCCGAGAAAGGCTATGCTGCCCACTGGAAATATAAAGGCACAGATACTTCACTCGACAAGCCATTGGACCAATGGCTAAACACAGTTAGAGACACACTTGCTTCTGGTGATAACTCTGCAATTGAGTTTATGGAAGACTTTAGAGGTAATTTGTTTAATGAAGAAGTTTTTGTTTTTACACCTAAAGGTGACTTAAAAGTACTTAGAAAGGGAGCCACTGTACTAGATTTTGCATTTGAAATACATACTGAAATAGGTAGAAAGTGTACCGCAGGAAAAGTAAATAGTCATCTTGTTCCTATAAGCTATGTACTTCAAAACGGAGATCAAGTTGAAATTTTAACAACTAAAAACCAAAAGCCCTCTGAGGATTGGTTGCGTTTTGTGGTTACTTCAAAAGCCAAAGCTAGGATAAAAGATTTGCTTAAAGAAAGTAACAAAAGTTATGTTACTGAAGGCAAAGAGGTTATTACAAAAAAGCTAAAAAATTTAGGGTTAGAGTCCAACTTAGAAACCTTTAATCAGCTCAGAGCTTTTTTTAATAAAAAAGACTATAATGAGCTTTTTTATTTTTTTGGGAAGGGCTATTTGTTGCCTGACGAAATCAAAAAATTTAAACAAGAAAGAGAGGCTATAGCTAATCGTCAAAAGAAAATTGTAATAGACGAAAAAGCCTTTAAAGATGCCAAAAGCTTTGAAAAAGAAATTAAAAAAGTAAAAGGCAATGATACTCTTTTAATTGGAGATGACATGCAACAAATTGATTTTACTTTGGCTAGATGTTGCAATCCAATACCTGGAGATGATGTTTTCGGATTTTTGACTATTAACGAAGGTATAAAAATTCATAGAAATTTATGTCCTAATGCTCAACAATTGCTTTCAAACTATGGAAACCGAGTTATTAAGGCCCGATGGGCGAGTCAAATTGAAAAATCATATTTGGTAACTATTAATTTGGATGGGATAGACCGAGTAGGTATGATTCAGGATATATCAAAAGTAATCTCTAGTGAATTATTAATAAATATGAGAGGCTTGTCAGTAGAAACTTATGATGGTATATTTGAAGGAAAAATAAAAGTTTACGTTTTTGACACCCAACATTTAGATATTTTGATGACTAAATTGGAAGAAATAGATGGTGTTTCGAGTGTTTCTAGAGCAGATGTGGAAGATGTTTAATTTAGAATCCAAATATAAATTCAAAATATGGTCAAAGCTAAAGGACGAAAAAAAATTGTTATACTATTAAATGCTGTTTTCTTTTTACTTTTTGTTTTATTTAGTAAAGGAATTATGGCACAAAATGATAGTTTGAATCATGAACTTTTTTCAAAGAGAGAAATTTTAAATACCAAAATATATAGAGATGGCAAATTGATTTCACCTTTAATCGTTAAAAAACTTTACGCTGAAAGTGGGTCAATTAAATCAAATAAATTGTATAAAAGGGCAAATTATTTTCTTTATCCAGGCCCTGCATTAGTGCTAGGAGGAATATATTTAGGATATGATGCTATAAAAGGTGTTCCTAAACAGATATTAATTGATGGGACTATATATAAATATAAAGAACGTTCTATTTTTCAACTGTTGGGAGGAATTGGTGTTTTTGCTGTTGGTGTATGCTTAATTGAATATGCCAATGAATTTAAATCTACTTCGGTGGAATTATATAATAGTGGTTTAAAGAAAGCCCAAAAAAAAGAAATAAGTTTTGGTCTTACTCCAAACAAAAGAGTAGGATTTACAGCTAAGTTTTAACAATTTTGAAAAATAGATTTTTTCTAAGATTAAAACGATTATTTTTGCATTTCAATAAAAAAGCTTTGAAGAGCTTATTACTTAATGGTGCCGGAAAGTAACAAAAATTTTCAAGCTGCAAAGCAAATTTTTACTGCATATCTTGAAAACAAGACTTTAAGAAAAACTCCTGAAAGGTATGCCATTTTAGAGGAAATTTATAACCGTGGCGATCATTTTGATGTTGAGGATTTGTATATTTCTATGAAAAACAAGAAATATCAAGTTAGTAGAGCCACTGTATATAATACTTTAGACCTTTTGGTGGAGTGTGATTTAGTAACCAAGCATCAGTTTGGTAAAAACTTAGCACAGTATGAAAAATCCTATGGTTTTAAGCAGCACGACCACTTAATTTGTGTAGATTGTAATAAAGTTTTAGAGTTTTGTGACCCTCGTATTCAAACAATCCAAAACATGGTTGGAGAATTTTTAGGATTTGAAGTTATGCATCATTCCCTGATTTTTTATGGGAATTGCAAAAAAACTAATTGCGAAAACAGGTCAGAAGTTAATTAAATTGATAATAATTTTATAAAATAAATAGTTTAATGATTGATATTTTATTGGGTTTACAATGGGGCGACGAAGGGAAAGGAAAAATTGTTGATGTTTTAGCTCCAGATTATAAAGTTGTGGCTAGGTTTCAAGGGGGTCCAAATGCAGGGCATACCTTGGAGTTTGATGGGAAAAAGCATGTTTTACACCAAATACCGTCTGGAATTTTTAGAGATGATTGTATAAATATCATAGGTAACGGGGTAGTATTAGATCCCATTATATTTAGAAAAGAGATTGTTGGATTGGCTAGTTATTCTATTAATTTTAAGAAAAACTTATTTATTTCAAAAAAAACAGCGATCATTATTCCTACACATAGAATTTTAGACGCTGCATATGAAAATGCAAAAGGCAAAGAAAAAATTGGGTCTACCCTGAAAGGGATTGGGCCAACTTACTCAGATAAAATTGCAAGACAAGGACTTAGACTTGGAGAAATTTTATCTCCGAATTTTAGAGAAAAGTATCAAAAATTGGTTCTTATTCATAAACAAATATTGGCCAATTTTAAGCATGAATATAATCTGGAAGAACTTGAGAGAGAATTTTTTGATGCAGTAGAATTCATAAAAGGATTTAATTTAGTTGACGGTGAATATTTAATCAATGAACAACTTTCAAATAACACTAAAATTTTAGCTGAGGGTGCTCAAGGTTCTTTATTAGATATTGATTTTGGTTCTTATCCATTTGTTACAAGTTCTAGCACTACAGCGGCTGGGGTATGTTCTGGATTGGGAGTAGCTCCTTCTAAAATTGGTGAGGTGTATGGAATTTTCAAAGCATATTGCACGAGAGTGGGATCTGGGCCGTTTCCAACAGAGCTTTTTGATGTAGATGGAGAAAGAATGCGAAAAGAAGGAAATGAGTTTGGAAGTACCACCGGCCGACCAAGAAGATGTGGATGGATGGATATTCCGGCTTTGAAATACTCCATAATGTTAAATGGAGTTACCCAATTGATAATGATGAAAGTTGATGTTTTAAACATTTTTGAAGAGATAAAAGTTTGTACGCACTATGAAATGCCCGATGGAACTCTAATAGATCAAATGCCTTTCGATATATGCGATATTGAGTTAAAACCAGTTTATGTTTCATTTAAAGGTTGGGAAGCTTCTTTAAATGGAATTACAGATTTTGAAAACATGCCTGATCCATTAAAACAATATACAGCGTATTTGGAAAGAGAAGTGGGTGTGCCCATAACTTATGTATCAACTGGGCCAGATAGAAAAGCTACTATGAAGCGTACGTCAGTTTTATGAACCGATATTTAGCTAATTATTTATTTTCTAACGAAACACTGTTTGTTGTATCTAAAAATTATTCAGAGGCTGTTGAGCAAGATATTTTACAAAAAAAACAAGATTCTAATACAGTAATTTCCAACGAATCTCGGCCTTTAGAAGCTATTGATGTATTAGCTAAAAATGAAACAATTCTTGAACTTAAAGATACAGATTCTTTAGAAGATGTTATAGTGATAGTGAGTTCAATAAATTCTAATCAAAAAGATTTGCTTTTAAAAATTTTAAGCTCGGTCAAGCTTAGTTTTGAACGCATTAGCTTAATTGATGTTTCAACTTACACAAATAGTATTTCAGAATTAATTAAAAAATCTAAGCATCCAAAACTTCGAATAATTAGTTTTGGAGTAGAAATGAGTAAAATTGGGTTAGAAATTTCGGTTTCCAATTATCAATTAAAAGTAGAAAAGAACCTAAGTTTTCTGTTAATCGATTCTCTTCAAGCCATACATGAAAACAAAAAGGATGAAAAAAGACTTCTTTGGGTAGTTTTAAAACAAATGTTTCTTCTTTAGGAATAGTTATTTGAATGGGATTTAAGAAGATAAAATATTTTTTGGTTTAGAATGAATACTTCATTTTATAATTTTTTTTTCATTATTTTTTTTTGAATCAAATTGAGACCCTAATAATTAGTGTCATCCTCATTATTGCCAGTTATCGAAAAACTGACACCACTTATCGAATTTAGTTTTGTGAGATTGGATTTGTAAAGTACATTGCTACAGATAAAAATTAAAAGCTTTTCTGGATTAAATTTTTAATGAACCTTTAAACTAAAAATCTTTTATTTTATATACTCTTTTTTAACAAATTTAAAGAAGTTTATTTTTTACTGAAATTGATTTTCTAAACCCGGTTAATGTAAAAAGATTGAATTGAATTTGAAAGATTTAACTTGATAGTAGATAAGATTTTGGGCAGTTTTTGTAAAACTTTAGGTGAACTATCAGAATGAAAATAAAACTAAAAAAACTATATTAATACACATCAACTTTACTTTTTGTTTTTAGATGGAGTGTTGTTTACAACACTTCATTTTTTTTAAATCATTACTAGTTTAAAAAGTTTAGGAATAAACTCCATGATAAGGTTCAATTTTCTAACGGGGAGAGTATTTCATCATTTTTCTATGGCCTCGTACACCAAATCATGAATTCTTCTTCTAGTTTTATTCTTTATTATTTTATTGTTTTCGGCATTTGGATAAACTCTATTTGAAAGAAAAATGAATATCAATTCTTTTTCAGGGTCTATCCAGGCAGCTGTGCCCGTAAAGCCAGTATGTCCATAAGTAAGATCAGATGCATATTTTGAAACACTTCCATCATTTACTGAAGGTTTGTTCCATCCCAAACCTCTATGACTAAGAACAGTTTGTTTACTCGTAAATAAAGAAATAGTAGTTGCGGTAAAGAAGTTTTCACCAGAGTATATCCCTTTATTAAGGTTCATTTGTAGAAGTTTAGCTAAATCCCAGGAATTACTGAAGAGCCCTGCATGACCAGCTACTCCTCCAAGAAGTGCGGCGTTTGAGTCATGAACAGTTCCTTTAATAGCTTTTTCTCGAAAGGTATTATCTACTTCAGTTGGCATTATGCGGTTGATTTCTATCTTATTTAGAGGATTAAAACTAGTGTTAGTCATGCCTAATGGATAATAAATTTTTCTATTGAGATATTCATCTAGAGGCATTTTTGTTATTTGTTCAACTACTCTTTGTAACAATATTAAACCTAAATCTGAATACTCATATCTTTTTTCTCCTTTTTGAAATATAAGAGGGCTTTCAGCTATCCATTTTAATACCGAATCTTTAATACTTGGAATTATGAATAGGTTTTCGGCTACGGTTAGTTGGCTTTTACTACTATCTTGAAAAGAATAATAGTTGGAATTAAAGTTGCCTTTCCCTTTTTTTGTATTGGTCCAGAACGGAATGAAAGCTTTTAATCCTGCTTGGTGTAACAAAATGTCTTTTATTTTTATTTCACTTTTGTTGGTGTTATTTAGGTTAGGTAAATAATAAGAAAGGGTTTGATTTAAATCTATTTTTTTTTGATCATATAGCATCATAAC
>DAIQBE010000003.1:0-19006 GCA_036781325.1 Leadbetterella sp.
AATAGGAGTTTTAGGGTGCTTTTGTCTAACTTTTTCTACAATATACTTAAATGCTTCTAAAACCTGAGTTGGTGTTTTGTCTTGTTTACTATCCGTTATATCATTACTTCCAGAATAGAAAGCAATTGCTTTAAAATCATGTTTAGCTATGATTCTATCTATATAATAAGACATTTCAACAATGTTAGAGCCTCCAAAACCTCTGTGAATAATTTCATGGGGAGCTAAGTCTTGTTGGATGTTTTTCCATAACCTAATGTAAGAACTACCTGTGACCAAAATTGCATTCGAGGAATAAGATATAGTTTTATCAGACTTTTCAAATTCTTGAATTTCTTTTTCGAATCTTAATACACCTTCTGAGTTTTTGGCTTTATTTAATTGACTATACAGCCAAAAGCCAATTTCATCCAATGAATTTTTAAATCTATTTTTATCACTGTCTAACGTATGACCAGCATTTTCGTATAATTTCAAACCTACTGGAATACCTAAAGACAAGCCTCTATTATATAAAATTTTACTTCCATACTTAAATCCATTATAATCAAAGGTAGAGTCAAATGGAACAGTTTTGTCGCCAGTTCCATGCACATTAAAAAATGGAACATCTCCTGAGTTTATCCATTTATAATCAATCATGGCTCCCCAGCAATTTATGACCCCACTAACTTTTGAAGAAAATCCTTCATTTCCGCTGCTTCCTTCAAGGCTACCTAATTTAGAGGTATTAATATAATTTGGTACTTCATTTTGGTCTAAATAAGCCAATTGTAAAGCGGTCATTGCTCCAGCCGAACCTCCAGCTACATAAATTTTGGATGTATCAATTCCATATTTTTCGGCATTCTTTCTAAAAAACCTAATCGCAGCTTTTGCATCCTGAACAGCCCTATACATAGCTTCAAAATAAACTATTTTCGATTTTGGCCCTTCAACTCCTAATCTATAGTTTATTGAGCTACTTACATATCCTCTTTTGGCAAAACCAACGGTATATACCATTGGATAACCTGTTGCTTTGTCACCATTAACAAAGCCTCCACCATGAATAAAAACAATAAGTGGTCGTTTTTTTAGGGTATCTGAAGCGGGTGAATATATATCTAATAACAGTTTCTCAGAATCTCCATTAATATTTTTGGCCTCGCCATAAGGAATGTTTTTTAGAGAGTCTATCGCAGAGAATACTTCGTTTTTGAAACGTTGAGATTTTTGGGCAATAGATAAATAAGATAGGAAGCCTAATGTAATTATTAGGGTTGCTTTTTTCATTTTATGTTTATTGGGTTAATGGTTGAATTTTGAAAAAAAATGCTTTTGATTAAGTTTAAATATTCCGTAAATATTTAAAAAGCTTCCAAATCTAAAAAAGTTTAGGTTAAAGTTGGTAAATCTAATCCTAAACTTTAATAAAGATATTATAAAGACAAAAAATGAATCAAATACCCTACCTCATGAACTATTATTTTTTTTGTTTTGAATTACATTTTGCCTTTATTATAAATGAAATTCTAAAAAAAAATATTTCATCAAAAAAAAAGTACTTGTACTATATTAATTCTCTGTTAGTTCAATCCCCTTTTTCTCAAGATGGCCTCTAAATAATAATAATCGGCATACACAATAGGAACATCTATTTCAGAATTTGATGGCAGGTTACCTGTACTATGAATCAACAAAAAACCTTTGTTGGTTCTTGGCTCAGCTTTGTAATTAGAATTGATGTTTTTCATGATTTTATCCGCCGTTTCTTTGTAAAAAACTGCTTTTTCAGGAATCATAGTGCTAAGTTCATACAAAGCGGAAGCAGTTATGGTAGCAGCGGAGACATCTCTTGGTTCTTTAGGTATTTTGGGTGCCATATAGTCCCAATAAGGCACTAAATCTTTTGGGGTGCTTGAGTTGTTTAAAATATAATTGCCTATGTTTTCCGCTTGTTTCAGGTATTTCTTATCTCCTGTTTCTCGGTAACACATCGCATAGCTATACAAACCCCATGCCTGGCCCCTTGCCCATGAAGATTCATCGTTATATCCCTGATGCGTATTTCTTTTAGTTACTTCCCCCGTTTTAGGGTCATAACCAATTACATGGTACGAACTAAAATCTGGCCTGAAATGGTTTTTCATAGTTGTATTAGCATGGCTAACCGCAACTTTATAGAAAGCGGAGTCTTTGGTTTCTTTAAATGCCCAAAACAATAATTCGAGATTCATCATATTGTCAATAATTACAGGAAAATCCCACACTTCAGCATGGTGGTCCCATGAACGAATACAACCTACTTTGGGATTGAAACGAGTTATTAATGTACGAGCTGACTGAATCATGATTTCACGATATTTCGGGTCTTTTGTTAGACGATATCCATTACCAAAACTGCAATAGATTTTAAAGCCCATGTCGTGGGTAACTCCATTAGTTTTTTCTTGCTCTATTGGAGCGGTGAACTCCCTTGCTTTATCAAGCCATTTTTTATCTTTGGTAAGTTCGTACATATACCAAAGATTGCCAGGGAAAAAACCACTTGTCCAATCCTTGGAAGCAACCAAAACCAAGGTGTCACCTTTGGTGGCTCTTGGACTCACGCCTTTTGCACCATTGGCTTTTGCTTTGGCAAACTCTTCAAAAGCATAGTCAAACTGTACTTTAGCGTGGTCAATGGGAGAAACTTTTCCATCTTTAGTTTCCTTTTTTTGTTTATTTTGAGCTTCTGCATTTTGTGACAAAAATGCGCAACAAATGCTCAGTATTATTAGGTATTTTTTCATATTTATTAAAAAAAATTTTATTTAACTATTACTTTAAGCGGGTTTTCAATACGGTTTTTGTAGGCCTCCAAATAGCTAAACCATGCCGAGGCCGTTGTTAATACATTTGCTTTGTTCCAAACTGCACCTGTATAATAAACAAAAGGTTTATCTTTTTGTGTGGTTGCTTGAGTCAACAATTGCGTATCGTCAACTTTCATTTTAATAACTGGGCTAGTTACAATTGTTCCAACCCCCGTTATGCCGTCTTCCCCCATTTGTGGTTCCCAATATCCCATGATGCCTTGTTTTTCGTCCAATAACATCGTTCCCTGATCTTTTCTTTTTATGATACCAACTATCAAATCCATCATTGGCTTATCCGTATAATTGTACAAAGCTTCAACTCGATTAATCTGAGAACCAGCATCTAATGAAATGGTTTTAATAGCGTTTACTTTCATTCCAGCTACATCCCAATCGTCGTATACCAATGAAAAAGTAGTTCTAAGAGGGCCATTGTCCAAGACTTTCCACTGTATATAGTTTTTAGAATAATAGATGGAATCGTTTACATAAGGGTAGCTATTGCCAGCTCCGCAGGTATAACCAACGTGATAATAATCCATGCCATCGCCTAAATTATCATGGTATTTGCCTCTTTTATAACGCTCGTTAATAACCATTCTGGAGGTACTTTTCACCCAAACATCTATGCCATAAGCCATTTCCTTGGGGGTCTGCTCGAGGGCTTTCCCATACATTCTGAAAGCAATTTTATCGTTTTCCCAAGCAAAATCATCTTTTCGCTCAGGGACAAACCGCCCGTAGGTTTTAGTAATTTGAGAACTTGGTTTACCTTTTTGAACGATAAATTTGATACTACCTTTTGGGGCCAAATCTACTTGAACCAATAGATTTTGAACCATTTTTTCGCCATGAAATTCTAACTGAAAAGGCTCGTCTTTTTTGGTAATGCTATTGATTACCTTAAAGTTGGTAGTATCAATATTTGGATATTTTAGTAAAATACTTTTCCACGAAATGGCTACTACTTCTTCCTTTCGATTTGTCGAAGTTGGGTTTACGATTGTAATTATTGCTTTTTGATTTTGTGCTAGCACTTGTTTTGTGAATACGAAACCTAGTACTATCAAAAGTATAGCAGATTTATTCATGTTCTTGATTTTTGTTTTTATCTGCATTTTTTTCAGCTTTATTGGCATGACGACCAGTGCCGTCCCCTTCGTCAAGTATCCCTCCCTCTGGATTTAGTTTTTTTAAGGCGGCGGCTAAGCGAAGCTTCGCATCACTTGCCTCTTTGTTTTGTGAAACACGTGCTACCAGGTTTTCTTCAAAGGGGGCTTTGCCCATATCAAATAAATCACCTTCCCTATTTAATTTAAATTTTTGATCTCGTACATACCATTGGCTGCCCAATTCCATAAAAATCCATTCTCTCGGATTTCCTTTTTGGCCTTTAAGTTGAGGCACAAAACTTCGGCCGTCTAAAACCTTGTTTGTGGGCAATTTTGCTCCTGCTATATCTACCAAAGTTGGTAAAATATCAGAGGCATCTATTAAATCATCGGTTACTTTATTTGTAGAAATCACCCCTGGCCAATTGGCAATCATTGGCACTAAACTTCCTCCTTCCAGCATTGAGCCCTTTTTGCCCGAAAGAAGTTTGCCCCCAATGGTTGCTTTTTGATATTGTTCGCTTGCTGTGCCGTTGTCGCCCATGAAAACAATTAGAGTATTTTCTCTTAGGTTAAGTTCTTCTAGGGTTTTTATTAATTTACCCACCAATTTATCCATATAGGCTACATTATCGGCATAAAAATCTTTGCTATCGGGTTTGCTATCAGGTGTTTCTTGTATCAAATTATGCACATGTGACATGGCGTAATGGACATAAAATGGATGGTTTTTATTTTGCTTGATGAATTTTACTAATTGATTATGCATCAAATCTGGCATATATTCATGTTTACCCAATGTTTTGGTTTCTCCATTAACCAGGTAATCTTTTTTATTTTTTGCCCAATACCCACCACTCCCTTTAAACGTAATATAATCGTCGAAACCAAAATCGGCTGGTGTCAAACCAAACTGGCTCCATTTGCCAATCATGGCACTTTTATAGCCTTCTATTTTTAATACAGAAGGAATAAGTGTTTCTTCTGAGGGTTTTATTTTTGCCACATTATCTTGATTAACTGCACCAGTTCGAAAAGCATAGCGACCTGTCAGTATCAAAGCCCTCGATGGTCCACATAAAGGAGCTGTGTATGCATGATTAAACTTCATACCATTTTTTGCCAATTGATCAATATTTGGCGTTTTGTTATTGTCAGAGCCATAGCAGCCCACTTCTCCTATACCCAAGTCATCGGCAAGAATGAAGATAATGTTTGGTTTTTTGTTTAATGACTCTTTTCCTCTCTGTGTTTGTGCCGAAGCATTAAAAATACAAAATACAAAACAAAGAATAAAGCTATTTTTTCTCATTTTTATGCCTTAAAATTATATACACTAAACTTCATTCAATGCTTGTTGAACTTCTTTAAGAAATTTACTTACTTTTTCTTTTGGATTGCCTTTTCCGAGCGTTTCGATTGGGAGATACCCTCTATAACCCGATTCTTTAATGATTTTAAACAGCCTTTTTAAATCTGTTTTTACTTCCACCCCATCAACAAAAATGTTTTCTTTCACCTGCCAGTTTACTGCATATTTTACTGTTTGGGCAATTTGTGCATAGGGATCGCCTTGGTGGTAACTTCCTGTATCCAATATTAAACCGAACCACTCCATATTAACCATTTTTATTATTTTTATGGCATCATCAGCAGTTTGTATAAAATCATGATGATTTTGAATGGCTACAATTACACCATGTTTTTGACCATATTCTACACACTCTCGAATGTCTTTAACCATCCAAGCGGCTATTTGGTCCCATGTATATTCTTTTGGCCTGAGTACTCCCGCAAAAACACGAATAACTGGTGCCCCCAATTTAGATGCTACTTCTATCCAATTTTTTATTAATTGCACATCGGCTTTTCGTTTTTCCGGATCGGGATTTGTATAATCATTTCTAATACCTGTCCCTGTTATTTCTAAGCCTAATAAATGTGCTTTTCGTTTGATATGATAAATATATTCATCTGTAGGTACTTGTGGATAATTTGGAAAAAAATAACCTGTTAAATCTACTCCATCAAAGTTTTGCTCTGAGCAAAAATCTAATAAATCATCCAAATTCATAGATTTATCAGTCAATGGTGTACTGAAAGAGTAAGCATTTAAACTTGTTTTAAGCTTGCTTTTTTTTGAATTATCTTCTACTGCTTCATTCTGTTGTTCAAATGTAGCGATAGCTGGAGCTATCATTAAGGATTTTACAAAATTCCTTCTTGTGGTTTCGGTCTTCATTATTATCTTATTTTATGGTTGAAACTGGAACAGGATCCATATCGGTAAACTCTTTATTTTCGCCGGCCATACCCCAAATAAAGCCATAGTTGGCTGTACCAACACCAAAATGCATACTCCATGGCGGAGAAATAACAGCCTCATTTTTTGCCACAACTATATGTCTAGTTTCTTGGGGTTCTCCCATAAAGTGCATCACTCTTTGAGTTTCATCAATATCGAAATAAAAATAAGCCTCCATTCTTCGTGTATGCGTATGAGGTGGAACAGAATTCCAAACATTACCCTGCTCCAAAACTGTGAGGCCCATTACAAGTTGGCAACTTTGAATGCCATCATTATGTATGTATTTATAAATTGTTCTTTTATTAGAAGTTAAAATATCCCCTAAATTAACTGGAGATGCTTCAGCTTTTGTCATTTTTCTATTCGAGTAGGAATGATGAGCGGGACATGATAACACATAAAAATATGCAGGTTCTGAAGCATTTGCACTTTCAAAACTAACCTGTTTAGTCCCTTTGCCCAGATATACACATTCTAGTTTTTCTAATTCGTAGCTTATGCCGTCTGCAACTACGGCTCCGTTTCCACCTACATTAATAATTCCCATTTCTCTTCTTTCTAAAAAGAAATTTGCTTTCAATTCTTCTTCTATTGGTAAACTTAAAGCATCAGAAAGCGGAACGACTCCTCCAATAATAACTCGATCATAATGGGAATACACTAACTGTATTTTTCCGTGTACCATAAGGTTTTGTATCAAGAAATTGTCTCGCAAACCTTGTGTATTCATTTCGCTGGTTTCTTTGCGGCTAGTTTCAAATCTTACTTGCATTTTATTTTTTTTTAAAATTATGTTTAATTATCTACCCATCCACCCGCCATCTACGGTAATGATGGTTCCATTTATATAATCTGCTGCAGGAGAAGAAAGGAATACAAAAGCTCCCGTCATATCAGAGGTTTCACCCCATCTTTTAGCTGGAATCCTGGCCAATATTGCTGAATTCCTTTCTTGATCAGCTCGCAATGCAGAAGTATTATTTGTTGCGATATACCCTGGGGCCACCCCATTAACGTTTACTCCAAAAGCTGCCCATTCATTGGCAAATGCTTTTAATAAAGAAGATAAAGCTCCTTTACTTGCCGCATAGCCAGGAACATTAATCCCTCCTTGGAAAGTTAATAAGGAACAGGTAAAAACGATTTTACCCGCTTTTTGCTCTACCATTCTTTTGCCAATTTCTCGGGTAATAATAAACTGAGAATTCAGATTTATGTCCATAATAGTATCCCAATATTCATCAGAATGAGTGGCAGCTGGCTCTCGCAGAATATGACCTGCATTATTAATTAAAATATCAATTCGTGGATGATCTATCTTAACTTTATTTAAAAATAAATATAAAGAGGCTCTATCTGAGAAATCAGATTGGTATGGATAAAACTTTTTACCTGTGGCTTCAACAGCCAAAGCTACTTCACTACCTGAAAATGGAAGTTTGCTAGAAACTCCAATAATATCTGCTCCAGATTGGGCAAGTGCAATTGCAATATCCATTCCAATTCCGCTGCTACAACCCGTCACTAAAGCAATTTTATGATCTACTCTAAAATTTAACATGTTCTATTTTTACTTATTTATAATTAATCTTTTGCTTTTCTCCAGTGCAAAGTATCTCCTTTAAATCGGGTTAGGGCTACTTGTTCAGTTGAAATACCTAAATCACCTTGCCCTTGCATCCAGATTTTTAATTCTGCAAATAGATTGTCTTGAATTTCTTTAAATTTGGGTTCATTTACCAAATTATTCAGCTCATACTTATCATTTTTGATGTTGTAGAGTTCAAACTCTGGTCGGTTTCTGTACAAACTGGCATGGGCATTTTCTTTTTTATTATTTTTAGTCTCATCTAACCACCCCTCATACAATTTGTTCCCAGGCTTGGATGCCGAGCAGTAGAAAGGCTCTTTGAAATTAAGATTCCATAGCAATTTGTAATCGTGGTCTTGAACAGAACGTACAGGGTAATTTTCAGAGCCATTATTGATACCTCTGGTGGTATGAACACCGTAAACGTATTTTCTGATTTCTATATTTTTACCTAACAAAGTGGCATAAAAGCTTTTACCATCAAGAGTCATTGAGCCTTCATTGTTGGCTCTAAGGGTTAGCGGGTCACCTCCTGCTGCTTCATAAAGTGTAGGTAAGACATCAATATATTGTGAAAGAATTTTGGTACGGGTTGCGGGTTTTATTGCTTTAGGCCAACGTGCTATGAATGCTGCTTTCAAACCCATATTATAGCAAGTCCATTTTCCAAAAGGTAATGAAGTGCCGTGCTCACTGGCAAACATAAAAA
Organism: Leadbetterella sp.; assembly: GCA_036781325.1. GTDB lineage: Bacteria > Bacteroidota > Bacteroidia > Cytophagales > Spirosomataceae > Leadbetterella. The sequence continues at coordinate 8,561 of DAIQBE010000003.1, forward strand.
TAGTATTGTCTTTTTTAGGTTGCTTATCAACAATATTCATGCAATGTCCTACTAGACTATCTGCATACGTAATTTCTGCATAGTATTTTACTAATTCTTTCCTGGTTTCCTTGGTGTCAACCATATAAGGTGCTATTTTAAGTTTATTAGCTTCATAGTTTTTAGTATTACCACGTGTCCAAGGACCATGCGGTTGGTTAGAAGCAACTACTAATAAATAGGGCTTTGTTTTATCTTTGTTAATCCACGCTTCTGCATCAGCCAAGTTTATGTCTTGCCCTTCCCCATTATCACTGTCTCTTCCTCCAAGATATTCAAATGGAAAAGAGGCAACTGGTGCAGTATGTCTTTTCCCTATCAAAGCTACCCTATAACCCATTTTTTTAAAGTGTGTAAAAACGCTAATTACGTCATTATACACTTTTGCATGATTTGGATAGCTTCCATTTTTGACTGGAAAAACACCAGTATATAAACTTTGACGTGTTGGACCACACATAGCTGTGGCATTATTCATATTATCAAAACATAAACCTTGCTGAGACAGCTTTGTCAAATTTGGGGTTTTCACGTCTGGGCTTCCGTAGGGTTCACAGTCAATTGCCGTCATGTCATCGGCAATGAAGAATAGAATGTCAGGCTTCTTTTGAGCGTCTTTAATTGATTTTTTTGAAGATTGAATATAAGATCCGAATAAAACGGATATTGCTATTCCAATTAGGGATAAGAATATTTTTCTGTACATAAGGTTGAAAATTAAACAATTTTAATTTTAGGTTAAGCTTACTCTTTTACAATTCCAGATGCCCTTACATTTTTCCCTATTCTCTCTGTAATGTCATCTCCTAAATCATCCCGAGCTTCTTCGGCTAAATTTTGAAGTTTTGCTACAATTTCTGGATAGATAGTTTGTACATCATATCTTTCTGAAGGGTCACGGCGTAAGTCATATAAAGCTAAGCCACTAGAAATATTTTTTGTAGGCCCCCCTAATCCATCATTGCTGGGAACTTGAGTTTCATAGGAACGCCCCATGTGAGGCAAAACAAGTTTCCAGCTTCCCCATCGAACAGCTTCTAATGAATTTTTTTGATAATAGTAATAAAAGGTCTTTCGAGGAGTTTCATTTAAATTTCCTTTTAATAAAGTTAGAAAGTCAATTCCATCAATTTTATTTTTTGGCAATTCGGCTTTACAAATTCGAGCAAGTGTTGGTAATATATCAATAGTAGAAGTTAGTTGATTACAAACTAATCCTGCTGGTGAGGTGCCTTTCCATCTCATAATACAAGGTACGCGATGTCCACCTTCATAGGTTGTACCTTTGCCTTCTCTAAAGCCTCCAGCAGAACCTGCATGATTCCCAAAATTAAGCCAAGGGCCGTTATCACTGGTTAATATTACAAGGGTATTTTCATCAAGCCCATTTTCTTTTAATGTTCGGAGCACCTCTCCCACCGACCAATCAATTTCCATCATTAAGTCAGCATATAAACCTGCTTTGCTTTTGCCCTTAAATTTTTCAGAAACAGCAATTGGTACATGCGGCATAGAATGTGGCAAATATAAGAAAAATGGCTTTTTTTTGTTTTTCTTTATGAATCTCACGGCATTTTCAGTATAAATAGTAGTGAGCTTAGCCTGGTCTTCAAGGGTTTTAATTTCCTCCCTTTTTTCATTTTTTTCAATCAAAGGCAAAATTGGATATGTGTATTTATTTTGCGATTGAACGGCTGGGCTACCATCATAGTTTACTGGCCACATATCATTGGAATAAGGTAAGCCTACATATTCATCAAAACCATGTTGAAGTGGCAAAAATTGTTTCTGATAACCCAAATGCCATTTACCGAAAATACCAGTAGCATATCCTTTTTGTTTTAACATTTCAGCAATGGTAGTTTCATCACTATTAATTCCGTTTTTGCTGTAAGGCATTAAAGCCCCCGAAATACTTAATCTATTTGGATAACAACCCGTTAATAAAGCCGCCCTTGAGGCGCTACAAACCGCTTGAGCAGTAAGAAAATTGGTAAACCGTATTCCTTCCGCAGCCATTTTATCTATGTTTGGAGTCTGATAATTAATTGCCCCATTACAGCTTAAATCACCATACCCCATGTCATCCATATATATCAAAACAATATTGGGCTGAATTTCTTTTGCAGTCCTACTGCTTTGTAAAACCAATAATGTTAAAAGTCCGTAAATAATTTTTTTCATTTATAATATTATTTTAAATCCTTTAAAAAACTCTTCATTTTGCAGGCTTCCAAGGCCATGGTTTTGCTTTTGTTCTGATAGCTTCACTTTCCCATTTCTGAGCCAATTCCTTTGTTTTTTTCGGAAATTTTGATGCAAGATTAATTCGTTCTGTAGGATCATTACTTAAATCATACAATTCCCATTTATTTTCATCTGTCACTCCGAACGTTTTTTGTTTCCCGGTTTTTGAAACCAATTTCCAGTCGCCCATTCTGATAGCACGATTGGCGGAATGTTCCCAAAAAATAAAATCTCGGGCTACAGGTTTATTGGTAAATGCAGGCACAAGACTTTTTCCTTCTAATGCTTGAATCTGATTCCCATTAAATTGTTTTGGATACTCTAACCCAGTAATTGCCAAGCAAGTAGCCATGATGTCAATTAAATGGGAAGGCTGATTTCTTAATTGTCCTTTTGTGGTAATACCTTTGGGCCAGTGAACTATCAAGGGTGAGGCAATTCCTCCTTCGTGAGTGTATTGCTTATAACTTCTAAAAGGTGTATTACTCACATTTGCCCACTCTTCACCGTAGGTTGACCAAGAATTAGCATCCCCAGGCATTACACCTCTTCCACTTTGAACGAATCTTCCATCACGGGTGTATTCGGGTTTTTTGCCCATAAACACAACACCTTGTGGGGTAGGTTTCAATATTTTTTGTGCTTCTGTAAGCGGAATTGCAGGTTTATCTGTCTCGACTGGTTCGGCACATCCGCCGTTGTCGTGCATGTAAAAGATGACAGTATTCTCTAATTCACCTTTCTTTTCGAGTGCCGTAATTATTTTGCCAATTCCTTCGTCCATAATATCCACCATTGCGGCATACACTTCCATTCGTTTTAGTTGCCATTCTTTAAGTGGTTCATCTTTCCAAGCAGGTACATCAAGACCACGGTCGGTTAAAACACATTTTTCGCTGATGATTCCTAATTTTTTAAGTTTGTTGAATCTTTGTTCTCGCATCACATCCCAACCTTTATCATAAATACCTTTGTATTTTTTTACATCCTTTTCTGGGGCATGAAGTGGCCAATGAGCAGCCGTATAAGCCACATAAAAGAAAAATGGTTGCTGTTTTGGATGTTCTTGAATGAATTTTACAGTGGTATCACTGATGGCTCGGGTATAATAAAAATCTTTGGACGGGGCAACGAATGTATTATTACTAATCAAAGTGCCAGGATCATAAAAACTGCCAGAGCCGTTGAGTGTACCAAAATAACGCTGAAAACCACGTTGCATAGGCCAATTACTTTTATCACCGATTGGTTTCATGTCTTTGGCAATGTGCCATTTACCTGTCATATAGGTTGCATAGCCTGCTTTTTTGAAAAGCTCAGCCATCGTAACAGCATTTTTGCTCAAATCGTCTTTATAGCCATCTTCTATATAGTTTTCAGTAGAAAGATGTCCCATGCCTGCTTGGTGTGGATACAAACCTGTGAGTAAAGCCGCACGTGTGGGACTGCAACGTGCCGTGTTATAAAAGCTCGTGAAACGTAAACCATTTGCTGCCAAACGGTCGATATTGGGCGTTCTGATTTCTGAACCAAAACACCCAATATCAGAATAGCCCATGTCGTCTGTCAAAATAATTATAACATTCGGTTTTTTACTTTGCGCTTTTAATTCGAATACACAAATTAATGTGAATAGGTAAATTAAAGCTTTGTGTACAATTATTAGACTATTCATAAAAAAAAATTATTTGTCAGAAACACATCTAAATCCCAAATGCTCCATGCCTGAATCCGGTGAACTTTTCATTCGGGCTGCGACTCTATATCCGCTGCAATACGATTCATTACACAAAAAGGACCCTCCACGCATGGTTCTTTTGGGTACTGTGGGTTCGTCGGGATCAAAACTGTTTGTAGGACCTTTGGGATTTTCAATAATTTTAATGTTAGAAATCTGTTCATAGTAATCGTGGTGGTAAAGGTCTGCACACCATTCCCAGACGTTTCCACTCATGTCGAATAATCCATATCCATTGGCTGGAAAAGATTTTACTGGAGATGCTCCATAAAATCCATCCTTAGTGTCATTTTTATAAGGAAAGCTCCCTTGCCAATAATTACATTTATTTTTACCCAATTCTACATTCTCATTTCCCCAAGAATAAATATTATTTATAAGTTTTCCTCTTGCGGCAAATTCCCATTCAGCCTCTGTGGGCAGACGTTTTCCTGCCCATTTGCAATAAGCCGTGGCATCGTCCCAACTAATATGGACAACTGGAAAATTTTCTTTGCCAATTATGTTACTTTTTGGTCCTTTGGGGTGTTTCCAGTCCGAATCGTGAGTCCATTGCCACCATTGGCTATAATCTTGAAGATTTACTGCACCTTGGGTAGGAACAAAAACCAAAGAGGCCGCTTTAAGCATTTCGGCATCCGGCTTTTTGGTGCCTGGTGGTAACGTGGCTTTTATTTCTTCCCAGTTTACATCTTTTTCAGCTGTAGTAATATAGCCAGTAGCTTTTACAAAGGCCGCAAATTGTTTGTTTGTTACCTCTGTAGCATCCATATAAAAACCATCGATTTTTACTTTGTGTTTAGGAAGCTCGTCTTTTCTGCCTTGTTCATTATCTGCCCCCATTTCAAAAGTGCCGCCATCTATCCAAACCATTCCTTCCTTGCTTCCTATTAAGTTTGAATTAACAGTATCCGCATTTTTACCATTTGAAGAAAATCTATTGGGAATTTTTGTTGTACAGCAAGACATTTCTTCTTCCTTCTTTTTTTTATAATATTGAAAATAAAAAAAGGAGGCCCCACCCAAAACGACAATAGCCAATACAATCCATTTTACGCTTTTCATATTTTCTAATTTTATAGCCAATTTACGCCAACATCTTTTTTGCTTACAATTTTAGCGTTATCAAATTCCATAATTTCTTTTTCTGATAGTTTAATAGTATGAATTTCAAGTCTTTGATTAATCGCTGTAATAACTGAATTATCCACCTTATGTCTTGCGGAATAGAAACCATCTTTTAAAACCAAGTCTTTTGTTGTAATTTTTAAAAACCCTTTTTCTGATGCTGCCCCATTGGTATAAAGATTATCAGTAAACGTATAAGTTGATGCTGGATCTTCAATTACAATTGGTTCAATGTGTTTTCCAACTGTATTTACAACAGTATTGCCAACCAACAAAACATTTTTGGGGGCAACAAGTGGCTTTCCTTTGCTTTTATTTCCTACGCCAATTTTTATGGCTGAGCCAATAGAATTAACAATTGTATTATAAGCCACAATTGCATTATCGGCAGGATAATACTCATTTAAAGCAGAGTTTTCTAAACCTGACATTACTGTTATTGGAGATTTCATGTCTTTATCACCGCCTTCCAGATTCTCTACATAATTATTAAAAAAAGTATTGTTGGGATTGATGACTCTCAATCCTGCACTTTGTTTTCTACCCGTCTTACCATTGATGTAATTACCATACACAAAACACTTTTGTCCGTGTCTGATAACCATACCTCCATCATTTCCGATAAAAGTATTAAATCGATAGATATTGTCCCAACTTTTATTGCTAATCGCTTCTGTTTCTATTCTTTCCTCTTCGAAATAATTGTATTCAATAATATTAAACCCATGTGTAAAAGAGGTGGTGCTTGTACCTACTCTAATTTGTTCACCCCCATTTTCTGAAAAAGTACGATACCCAAAATAATTATGATGAATTTGATGATGGGACGACGGTGCTACATTTGAACCTGGAACATATCCCTTTTCTTGTTTGTATTCTACTACAAGTGTTGGCCCTTTATTAGTTTTACCTTCGAAATAACAATGTTCAACTTCATTGTATGTGCCAACTAAATTTACGAAATAATTAGTCTTGCCTGAAGATTCGGTAGGAGTATAATTTATAATGGCACAATTCTTTAATTTAGAATGATGTGATTCTCTGCTTCCAATCGAAAAATTTATAACATGTTCTTTATCATTCAAAGTGCAATTTCCTTGAAATAAAAATCCTTCCACTTGAAGATAGTCCCCACTGATTAAAATTTGAGAACTTCCTGAAAAAGAAACCTTTCCCGGTGTTTGAGCTTTTAAAAAAAGGCCTTTTTCTGGAGATCCATTTCCTTTAAAATTTATTTTGATATCTTTATAATTTCCATCTTTCCAAATAATGATATCCCCAGCATTTGCTTTTGATAGAGATGCTTCGAATTCCTTTAGATTACCCACAAAGAATTCTGAAGCAGATACTTTACAAATAATAAATAACAGAAATATGGTCTGCAATGGAATAGCTTTATTCATATTTTAGGGAAAAATAAAATGCAGTTTCTTTTTTATTTTTGATTGATTTAATTCAAATTGAAAAATTAATGTTAGTTACCTATTAAATAAAAAGAGATTCTATTAATCTTTATAAAGTTAATCTTTTACCTACATCAAACTTATGACGTAAATTTAAAGAAAATCCCCATATGTAAATAAAATATTTTTTATTCTTTAGTTGGACGGTGAACAGACTTATTAATTAATATCGATGTCATTATCTTTCTGGAAGACTTGTTTTATTTTAAAATTCAAATTTTAAATCTTCTTTTTTTTAAAGGGATATCTATTCTCTCTGTAGATTTTAGCATTTTTTAAATAAAAATACATAATCCTTTCCTAACCTATTAAAACTTTATGAGTCGTTTCAAAACGACCTTAGTTAATTTTAAAAATTTAGACTTGACAATATTCTATTTCTAAAATAATATAGGAGTAGTAAATTATGAAAAGCCTTTAGATGAAATAAACATTTTACAAAAATCTCAAATCTACATGATTTACTTTTTCATAAATATTAATAAAGAAATTGAATCTTTTATTAGCCCATTTTACTTTTTTCAATGATTAATAAAAATAAACAAAGAATAAACAAAAAAAATATTTGAAAAAAATTTAAATATTTTTTTGTATAAATTTAAAATAAATATTTATAGGAATAATTATATTTTTTGGTTTAAATTTCATCAAATTGCTTGAAATATTCATATTTTAAAATTTTAAATCAATAATAATAAATTGCGAAAATCATTTTTTGTTTAATTATTTATTAAATAAATTAAACAAAATAAATCTTTTGTGAGTTATGTTTCTTTACAACCTTTAAAACAATTTATTCATTATGGAACACATTACAGTAGCAACAGACAATTACGTTGCATTCACGTTTTTTATCGGCACAATGGCAATGATGGCAGCCTCTGTGTTTTTCTTCATGGAAGTTGGAAACACTTCTGCTAAATGGAGAACTTCGGTTCTTATTTCAGGAATCATTACTTTCATCGCAGCAGTTCATTATTACTACATGAGAGGTTACAACCTCGAGACTGGTGAGTCACCAACATTTTTTAGATATGTTGACTGGTTATTAACTGTTCCTCTTATGTGTGTAGAGTTTTATTTAATTACGCAAAAGGCAGGAGCAAAATCAAGTTTATTGTGGAAATTGATAGCCGCTTCTGTATTTATGTTAGTAACTGGTTATGTAGGAGAGGCTATTTATCCTACTGAAACTCAAAGCTGGTTCTGGGGTGCTATCTCTGGTGCTGCATATTTTTACATTGTTTATTTGGTTTGGATGGGAGACGTTGCAAAATTAGCAGCTTCAAGTAGTCCTGCTGTAGCGAGTGCTGTTAAAACTTTAGGCTGGTTTGTTTTAGTAGGTTGGGCTATTTATCCTTTGGGGTACATTTTAGGTACTAAAGGTGGATTGTTCGGTATGCAAGTAGTTGCTGATCCTGCTGCTGCCTCTGCCGCAATGGACATCGTTTACAATATTGGAGATGCGATTAATAAAATTGGTTTTGGCTTAGTAATTTATGTGTTGAGCAGAAAAGCAGATTAATTTTTCCTCAAAATTTAAGAAATAGGTGTCACAATTTGGCACCTATTTTTTATAGTTATGACAAAACAAGACTATCAATTTATAATCATTGGTGCTGGTTGTGCAGGATTACAATTAGCAAAAGCCTTATTATCATTTCCGAAAAACCAAGTGAATTCTATCTTAATTATAGAATCGAATGACAATCATATTGAAAAATCATGGTGCTTTTGGAACAATGAATCTCACCCTTACAGGCATTTGGTCAAGCATGAATGGCAAAATATTGCATTTAGGTCAAACAATCATTTTCAATCAAGTTCACTTAAAAATCAAACATACCAGTACATCAATAGTACAGAGTTTGACTTGTTTCATAAAGCTCTCTTTGAAAAAGATGATAGAGTTAGCCTAGTTACCGACATGGTTCTAGAAATATCTCAGCAACAAGATAAATGCATAGCAAAATGCAAAAACAAAAATTATACTTCAACAATATTATTTAATAGCGTCCCTTATCTAAACAAAAATGCTGTTTTTAATCCAAAAGTTTGGCAACATTTTTTAGGTTGGGAAATCGTTTTTAAATCCGACTCTTTTAAAGAAGACCAAGTAACTTTAATGGATTTTGATGTAGATGAAAACGTTGATGGCCGATTTATTTACATTTTACCATTTTCGAAAAAATCAGCTTTGGTAGAATGCACTATTTTTTCCGACACGCTATTGCCCATTGAAAACTATGAACAATCATTAATTAAATACCTCTACAAAAATTATAATTCAGACTACACCATAATTAAAAAAGAAAAAGGTATAATTCCTATGTTTCAGATTTCCAATGAAATCCAATTCGATAAAATTATTCCAATCGGAACTGCAGCAGGATGCATTAAGTCCTCAACTGGATATTCTTTTATTAGAAATATGGAAAATACAGAAAGAATAATTAATACCTTGTTTTCAAAAAATAAACAATCTTCAAAATCAACATCGCGTTTTTATTTTTACGACGCACTCTTACTTTGGATAATTGCTAAGCACCCCGCTCAAATAAAAAAAATATTCACTTATTTATTCAGAAAAAACTCAATAAATAATATTCTGTTATTTTTAGATGAAAAAACTTCGTTCTTTCAAGAAATAAAAATATTACTAAGCTTGCCAAAATTCCATTTCTTCAAGGCCCTATTTCATTATAAACCTCTACAGTTTTTTAAAGCAAAATATTTCCAGATCCCATTATATCCAGAAATTAATAATGTTTCAAAAGCCCTGGAAACTAAAAAGATATTAGAACTAGAATATAAAGTATAGAAAAATGAGATTCCCGAAAATAAATGTTCGTATTCAAATATTAATTTTAGGGGTTTTTTTTGTCGCAATTTTCTATTTTCTAAAAGTTGAAAATACTACTCAGCTTATTGTATTTGCTTCAACCATTTTTTTGACTGGTGTGCCTCATGGAGCTTTGGATTTATATTTAGATAGAGAACAGCAATCAAAAATAGGCAGAAAATTTTCAAACAAAATATTCTTTGTCAAATACATATTGAACATGTTGTTATATGGATTACTTTGGTGCTTTTTCCCTCTTCTTGCTCTTTTTGTTTTTATATTAATAAGCGCAAAGCATTTTGGGGAGATAGACTGTGCTTTCATGTCTAAAATACAAACGCGGTTTTCATTTCTCTACGGTCTTTTTATTATTTCATTTATTATCACAGCACACACGGTACAAACTTCGGAAATCATAGGTTATCTAATTCCTGACTTCCTCAGCGCATTCCCTTTGATAACTATTGGCAATCAAATTTTTAAAGTATTGTATATTATTTCTATCACAGTTTTCATTTCCTTATTTGTCTATCTTTTTAAAAATAATTTCAAGAACAAAAACCTTCTTTTTTTCTTTATTCAAACTTTCATCCTTCTTTCGATTATTTATTTTTTACCTTTTTATTTAAGCTTTGCTTTCTACTTTGGCCTTTGGCATTCTATACTTTCTTTTGAGGTAATATTACAAAAGCTTCAGATTGAAAAAAGCTGGATAGGATGGAAAAAACTCATTATTAAAGCATTGCCTTTTAGTTTAATGGCATGGTTTGGCTTAATATTGGTTATGATTTGGGGCTCGAAAAACTTTGGTGTACCCGCGTTAATCAGTATGCTTTTTGTTGGCATTGCTATTTTAACTTTACCACATCTGCAAATCTTCTCAAAAGCAATTAAATAAATTATTTGATCACTGATTGTAACCAGTCTTTTGCCGAAGCTGTTCTACAATAAACACTTATGTCGCCATAAGAACTATCTTTTAAACCCGC
>DAIQBE010000003.1:19016-23533 GCA_036781325.1 Leadbetterella sp.
GGGCCTCCGCTATCACCACTTACGGTACCTCCTTCCATTTCTAATGCCTCTGAGGCACTGTTCCCTTTGCCCAACTCTCTTTCTTGGTTGTTTACAATGTTGTCGCCTAAAGTATTGTATTTGCCGTCGGGCGCATCAAAGTCAAATGCTAAAAGTCCACCATTATAGTTTTTTCCACTTACAGTGGTCTTAAGGTCATTTGTAATTCGGTCGAGGACATTAACCATTGCATGTTTTTTCGAAAAATCGTCTTTATTTTGCCCCGCTTCCTGTGAATAATCGCCAAATCCACAGGACCAAGTAAACAATTTATCTTTTTCACCAGAAATATCATAATTTATCACAGAGGGTTTTATGTCCGTAATAGTTTCTGACAATCTTACTAGGGCCAAGTCAGTTCCTTTTTCAAATCCACCATCAGAGTTTATCCAATGAGGGTGCAATATAATTTCAGCTACGTTTAACGTTTTTATGGGCTTGTTAGGATCGTTACCTACTAATATTCGAATTTTGGAAAGCGCAGGAAGTATTTTTGATTCTTCCGGTAAAATGAAGTTATGGGCAGCTGTCAATATCCATTTAGGATGTACCAAAGTGCCAGAGCCCAAAAAAATGTCTTTTCGCTCTGTTACTTGTATAAAAACAACGGATTTGAAATCTGGAAATTCATCCGTATTAAAGGGGGAAACATTGCTTGCTATGGCTTCATATTCACTTAATTTTTTGTCGTTTCTAATTCCAAAAGTTTGGGGGGATGCTGATACTTTACCTAAGGGAGTAGCAGCATAAACTCCAAACCCCATTGCTTGACTTGGATTTTGAATACCATTTGTGTCAATGTATTGATCATCAGGGTCTATATCTTCTAAACTACATGAAAATATTAATGCGGATAAAACATAAATTTTTATGAAAAACCCTGTTTTTTTAAGAATTATTTTATTTGCCACTGGATTCATAAAATTTTTTTGATACCCTGTATTCAGAAAAACAGTATTTGCTTTTATAATTGAACTGCTTTATAAAGATCTTCATAAATGGGTTTACGTTTATAGTTTTCATCAAAAAGCATCGGAAACTCCTTTTGTGTTTTTTTAAAAGGACGCAACCAAGTATCCGAATCTCCAATATTCCAAGTGGTTATGCCAAATTGCTGTGCGCTTGGTATTTTTTTGAATGCATTAAAAACATGAATGAATTTAATACTTTGTTTTTGCTTAGCTACATCATCATAAACAAAGTTCTCATTTACAGAAGGATTAACAGCAATATCAAGTTCGGAAAGGTGTACTAATAAGCCAGTAGCAGCTGACTTTTGAATTGCTGTTGCTATTCCTGTATCTGAAGAATTAATATTAATATGCATTTGAAGCCCAATTCCATCTATTGATATATTTCTTTTCTTAAAATCCGTTACCAAATCCAAAATTGCTTGAAGTTTTGCTGGCGCATATTCTTGTCCATAATCATTATAAAAAAGTAGCACATTAGGGTCGGCTTCTCGGGCCCAAGTAAAACATTTAGCAACATAATCATCGCCTAATTTTTCTTTAAAAAGGCTACTTCTTAATGAGCCATTGTCGTTAAAAGCTTCGTTTACGACATCCCAACTACCTACCTTTCCTTTGTAATATTGTACCACAGTTTGAATATGTGTTTTTATTACTGTTTCCCAAGCTTTTTGATCACCTTCGAAATTTATGAGCCAAGTTGGGATATTTGAATGCCAAATCAAAGTATGACCATGAATTCGCTGTTTGTTCTTTAGAGCTGCTTCTACAATTACATCTGCCTTTGACCAATCAAATCGGTCTTTTTCTGGATGTATTTGTCCCATTTTCATCATGTTTTCTGCAGTAACACTTTGAAATTCAATATCGAACAAGTTTCTATAGGAAGTATTTCCATTTAATAAAGAAGGATTTACCGCAGCCCCGAATTTAAATTTCAAAACATCTTTTAAATATAAAATTGTTTGACTTTTAGGCTCAGGAAAAGCCCTTTTATCTTGTGCACCACAACTACTAACTAGCATTAAAAAAAATACATTGAGGTGTTTCATCTTATTTAATAAAAGCTTTTTCTGATTTAACATACCCAATTCTATGTGCAAAAACAAATACTGAATCGCCTTTTTTACATTCAAAAGGCTCTTGATAAATAGTCCAAGAATCTTTAGTAGAATTCCTATATCCTATAGACGCTCCTTTAGTTGCCGAACTTAATAAAACTTTATTTTGAGTAAAAGAAACAATGGGTTCTGCGGTTATTGGTGGAATATTGTTCCCATTCCACCATTGTTTAATCAACTCCATTTCATTTACGGCCCCCCAATCTTTAAAATCTTGTAACCATTTTTGATGAGCTACTCTCATTTCCTTTAGTTTGCCAGCAAATTTCGGATCAACAGCTAAATTTTTCAATTCAAATGGGTCTGTCATGACATCAAATAATTCCTCTTCCGGTTTTGTGGGTCTAAACCAGTCCATTTGAGCAGCATTTAACTTGCCCTCGTCTCTAAGTTTTAGTAAATGGGGCATTAATGGATTTTGGAGTCGATATCGAATGTTTTGATAAAAAGGTTTTTCTGGCATATAATATTTCAAATATACAAAACGGCCATCACTTACTGACCTCACTCGATCTATTTCAGAGTCCATTCTATCGCGAGCCGCGTAAATATATTTTCTATTTTTTTGTACTTTTTGTTCTCCTAAAAAAGCCTGCCCATGCATAGTTTTGGGAATTTTAAACCCCGCCAAAGATAGCAAGGTAGGAGCAAAATCTACCGCGCTTATTAATTGAGATTCCGTTGTTGAGGCTTTCAAAAAAGGAGCTTTAATAATCAAAGGAATTCTTAACCCTCTATCATGAATTTCTCTTTTTACGTATGGAAGCCCGTCCCCATGATCGCTATAAAAGAAAATAACTGTGTCATTATAAAGACCATCTTCCTTAAGTTGCTTAATAATTTCTCCCACACGCTTATCCATTTCCATTACGTTGGATAAAAATCGAGCGATAACATTTCTACTTATACTGTCATCAGGATAATAAGGTGGCACTTCCACATTTTTTGGATTAACTAAAAGTGGCTCTTTGGCTCTTACCCATACTTGGGACTCATGCGTAACTTCAAGATTAAAAACTGAGAAAAAAGGTTGGCTTTTGTCTTTCCTATTTCTCCAATGAGCCTTTTTGCTGCTTTCGTCCCACATGGTAGGTGAACCTACAAATTGATAATCTTCTTTCGCATTATTGGTACAATAATAGCCCGCTTGTCGAAGATATTGGGGATACCCAAGCACACCTTCTGGCAAGACAACCGAATAAGGTTTAAATCCTGGTGGATAGTCATCTTTTGCATTAGCTGAAATTCCAAGCGTTCTCATATTATGCCCACCATTGGCTGTTTGATAACGTCCTGTAATAATAGCATTACGACTTGGCGCACATACTCCAGCTGTTGTAAAAACATTAGTGTATCGCACCCCATCTGTAGCAAGCTGATCAAGGTTGGGTGTTTTAGCAACTTTCTCTCCATAGCTTCCTAAGTGAGGAGACATGTCTTCACAGACAATCCAAACTATGTTGGGTTGCTTCTTTTGAATACTTGAATTATTAAAATCAGAAAAAGATAGAAGTGATATTATAAATAGAAATAAGACTAGTTTCATATTTTTAAATTTAAATTCAGATATTTATTTAATCATCCCAATTCAAATTTACCTTATAAAAATTATTTAAAAAGACAAAAAGAGGAATAAAACACGAATGATTTAAAAAAATTGCTCATTTCAAGATAAAAAAGAAACATACAAACTAAATTTTTGAAATTTTCTAGTATTCGGACTAATGAGATATGAATGAAGAAAAAAAGTATATGGAATTTATAAATAATTTTAGACCTATAAAAAAAATCACCTACCATTGGAAAAAGAACTTCATAATTTGAAAATCATTAAACCAATAATAGGTGAATATTTAAAGCTTATTTTATCGTCCTAAAACAATGAAAGCATGGATAATACCTGGTACACCGAAAAGAAATGTCCAAAGTAAATTGAAAAGAGTTGGTTTTTTCCATCCTGTATGAATACCTACAGCGACAGGAGGAATCAAAATAGCTAAAACGTAAAGTCCAGCTCCTGGCTTACCTGCAACATTTGCTGCTTGTTCAGCCTTAGCGTCTTTAATAGCCATCTTAACAAGTTTAGCCCTTTCAGACATAGACAAACCTTTCATTTCTGCCTTTAATACATCTGCATCAAAAGTTTCCATTTGTTTTGCAATGGCAAAAACAGACTCAGCTGTCTTCTTTTCATTCACCACTTTTTCTGCAGCGATAACATTAAATTGCAATGCTAAAGTAAATAATACAGCAACAATAATCTTCCTTTTCATTAATGAAATGTTTTAATGGTTTTTCCTACTCATAAAGCTTTTCGGTTCCGCTCCGTTTATTTAAGTGGTCTCTGAACTCCACGATTTAAAAGCAATTTAAAAAGTATTTTCAA
>DAIQBE010000004.1:0-12697 GCA_036781325.1 Leadbetterella sp.
ATTATTGCCTTGGTTTGGTCAGCAGAAGCATTTAACACAGCTATTGAAAAGCTTTGTAATTTATTTATGCCAGAAAAGAATGTAGAGATTGGAAAAGTTAAAGATTTGGCAGCCGCAGGTGTTTTATTCATAAGCATTGCTGCTTTGATAATAGCAATTGTAATTTTTTTACCCAAAGTTTTTTAAGTATGAATGAGCATTTAGATCAATTAAAAGAAATTAGAACTTTAATGGAGCGCTCCTCCAAATTTTTATCTCTAAGTGGATTATCGGGAGTTTCTGCGGGGATAATTGCCTTATTTGCCGCACTTTTAGTATATCTAAAAAAAGAAAAAATAGTTCAATCGGGTACCTTCCAAAGCTTGTTTGAATCCTCTATTACTGATTCAAGTATAGATTTTAAAATTTATATTCTAAAAGTTTCCTTATTCACACTTCTGGCAGCTCTTCTTTCTGGTTTTTATTTTACTTTAAATAAAGCAAAGAAAAATAATCAAAATGTTTGGAATAATTTATCCAAAGCCTTACTTATTAATTTGTCGATACCTTTAATAGCGGGGGGCTTATTTATTTTAGGCATGATGAATCATGGTTTATTGTGGCTAGCACCATCGGCTACCCTAGTGTTTTATGGCTTAGCGCTAATTAATGCCTCAAAATATACGGTGAGAGATGTGTTCTATTTAGGTATATGTGAAATAGTGCTAGGTGTTTTAAGTATGTTTTTAACCGGATTTACTTTACTATTTTGGGCTTTAGGATTTGGAATTCTTCATATATTGTATGGTACAATAATGTATTTAAAATACGATAAATGATACTAGAAAAATTTAATAAAACGTTTGAAAGTAAAGCTAGATTAGGCATAATGTCTGTCTTAATGGTAAACGATTTTGTTAATTTTATAACACTTAAAGAACTTTTAAACTTGACGGATGGAAATTTAGCTTCACATCTCAGAGCATTAGAAGAAGCAAGCTATTTGTCTTTTAGCAAAGACTTTATTGGTAGAAAACCGAATACAATTTATTCTGCTACAATAGAAGGTAAAGTAGCTTTCTCCGACCATTTAAATGCGCTAGAAAAACTTATTAAAGGATAAATTTTAAGGAACTAAACCTTAAATTTTTCTACTTCCTAAATTTATTCCTTATTAAAATACTAATCAGTAACTTTGCATAAAAATTTTAGTGAATATGTCAGATAGATATATGCAAAGGGGCGTTTCTGCCTCAAAAGAAGATGTCCATAAAGCCATTGAAAAATTGGACAAAGGCCTTTTTCCAAAAGCTTTTTGTAAAATATCCCCGGATATTTTGGGTGGAGATGCGGAATATTGCAATATTATGCATGCTGATGGAGCCGGAACAAAAACTTCTTTAGCTTATTTATATTGGAAAGAGACAGGTGATATCTCAGTTTGGAAAGGCATTGCTCAAGACTCCATCATTATGAATACGGATGATCTACTTTGTGTTGGAGCTACAGGACCCATATTGATGTCTTCTTCGATAGATAGAAATAAAAACAAAATTCCAGGGGAAGTTATAGCCGAGTTGATAAATGGCAGTGAAGAAGTTTTAGAAATGTTAAGAAGCAATGGAATTGAAATATTCAGTACTGGAGGAGAAACCGCAGATGTAGGAGATTTAGTAAGAACTATTACAGTTAACACCACTGTGATAAGCAGAATAAAAAGAGCTGATGTTATTTCTAATGATCAAATTCGACCTGGTGATGTAATAGTAGGATTGGCTTCTTTTGGCAAAGCATCGTATGAAACAGAGTACAATGGTGGTATGGGAAGTAATGGACTCACCTCTGCCCGTCACGATGTTTTAGATAAATTGTACGCTGAGAAATTTCCTGAAAGTTACGATAATGACATCAACAGCACATTAGTTTATAGTGGTAATAAATTTTTAACGGATAAAGTTGAGGTTTCTCCTGGAGAATTTATAAATGTCGGAAAGCTAATCCTGTCACCTACAAGAACTTATGCACCAGTTGTAAAAGTATTATTAGAAAAGTTAAAGGGTAAAATTCATGGAATGGTGCATTGTAGCGGTGGTGCACAAACCAAAGTATTGCATTTTGTTGACAATCTACATATCATAAAAGACAATCTTTTTCCAATTCCTCCACTTTTCAGTCTTATCCAAGAGCAATCTGGCACATCCTGGGCCGAAATGTATAAAGTCTTTAACATGGGTCATCGTTTAGAAGTTTACCTTTCACAGGAGCACGCAAAAGAAATTATCGAAATTTCCGAAAGCTTTGGTATTCCAGCTCAGATCGTGGGTCGAGTGGAGGCTTCTGATCTAAAGAAATTAACTATTTCAAGCGTTTTTGGTTTGTTTGAGTATTGAAATTAAACAAATTATCCGATAGCAATGAAAAAAGAAAAATTAGTTTAAGTCAAGATTATAAATCTTTTATTTAAATCTTTTCAAACGATATTTATGGAAAATTAAAATGGGAATTTATTTTCTATATTTACATTATCAACCTGAGTTTTTCATTGAAAACAATTCTTCTTGCAATCATTCTATTTCTAAATGCTTTACATGCATTTGCCCAAAATACCGCTAAACCATGGGCATACTGGTGGTGGCCGGGAAGTGCAGTGAATAAAAGTGATATCAAAGCCAATTTGAAAAGCTATGCAAATGCTGGCTTTGGAGGTTTACATATCATTCCTATTTATGGTGTAAAAGGCGAGGAAAATAAATTTTTACATTTCTTGAGTCCCGAATACCTTGAGAACTTAAAGTTTTGTACAGAAACGGCAAAGGAACTTGGCTTAGGGATTGATATGTCCTTAGGAACAGGCTGGCCTTTTGGCGGAAAAAACGTTACAAAAGCCATGGGAGCCAAAGCCTTGGTTTTAACAAAAGACAGTTTGGGTAATTATTCAGCAAATTATAAAAACACCAATCAAAAAGTTAAAAGAGCAGCACCTGGTAGTGAGGGCCTTGTCGTAGACCATTTTAATAAAGCGGCGATAGAAGAGTATTTCACTCCATTTGATGTTGTATTTTCAAAAGAGAACTTGGGTGTAAGAGCTTTCTATAGTGATTCTTACGAAGTATATGGAGCCAACTGGACGGCGAATTTTCTGGAGAGATTTTACGAAATTAGAAAATATGATTTGAAACCCTATTTAGCCTCTTTAAGCAAATATAGCGACTTAACAGAAACTGACAAGCAAATTTGGCACGATTACCAAGAAACTATATCTGACTTATTATTAGCCGATTTTACAAAAACTTTCACTAATTTTTCTCATAAATTCGGCAAAATTAACCGCAACGAATCACACGGTTCACCTGCCAATATTTTAGACTTGTATGCTGCTTCTGATGTTCCAGAGTCAGAATTTTTTGGTTCTAAGCCTTACAACATTCCAAATTATAGACAAGACCCCGATTACTCTGAAAAACAATTTGGAAAACCGAATCTTTCTGTATTAAAATTGGCGTCATCTCCTGCACATTTATTTGGAAAAAAATTGGTTTCCTCAGAAACTGCCACTTGGCTGGGCAATCACTTTAAAGTTTCTTTAGCTCAAATTAAGCCAATTGTTGATGAGTCGTTTCTTGGTGGAATCAACCATATCTTTTTTCACGGTATACCTTATTCACCACCTTCTGCTGGATTTCCGGGTTGGTTGTTTTACGCATCTACGAATTTCAACCAAAATAGCCATTTCTATAACGAACTTCCGCTTTTGAATAGATATATTGAAAATTCGCAACAGATTTTACAAAATTCAAAGCCCGACAATCAAGTGTTATTGTATTTGCCAATTCACGACCTTTGGTCTGAGGCAAAGGAAACTCTTCATTTGATTGATGTCCATAACATTGAAAAAAATGGACTGTTCACTCCAAAATATAGAAAGATAATCTCGGAATTGAACGAAAATGGATACCAGTTTGACTTTGTTTCTGACCGACAGATCTTGGAACTAAAACAAGAGGAAACAGGCTTTGGAATAAAAGACTTTAACTACAAAGCAATCATAATTCCTGAAGTTGAATATTTGCCTTTAGCTACCTTTGAAAAACTAAAAGTACTTTCTAAAAAAGGTTTAGAGATAGTTGTGATGAATAGTTTACCTAAAAAATTAAGTGGACTTACAGATTGGACTCAAAATCAAAAAAAATTCGAGCAGGAAGTGAAAACTTTTAAGCCTTTTGTTTCAACTGATTTAATAAAGAGTTTAATAAAATCTGGCATAAAAAAAGAAAGTCTTTCTGCTCAAGGAATACAATTTATTAGAAAAAAAACAAACCTCCAAACAGTGTATTTCTTGGCAAATCAAAGTACAATATTCAATTCTGGAAGTCTATCTTTCAATACTTTCGCTAAATATGTTTTTATTTTTGATCCAATAACTGGTAAACGAGAAAGGTTAAATTTTACAAGATCCAACAATAAAACCAACCTAAATTTATATTTACCTTCTGGAAAAAGTGCATTTGTCATTTTCACTAATCAGGATGAAAATTTAAAACCGATAGAACAAAAAATATTCAGTAGAAACAAAGAAATAAATGGCCATTGGCAGTTGTTGTTCAGAGAGGGAGAGCCCTTCTTGCCTGAAAATCAAAGTCTTGCCAAACTAGAATCTTGGACAAATACCAGTGATACGGCAGCCCATTATTTTAGTGGAATTGGAGAATATAGCATCCAATTTGACTTAGAAAAGGAAGCGGTAAATAAATCTGCCATTCTTACTTTGGGAGATGTAAGAGAATCTGCCAAAGTATATTTAAACAATATTGAACTAGGAACGGCTTGGTCGCTACCTTTTGAGCTGAAAGTTCCCGAAAATATTTTGAAAGAAAAAAATGAGTTGAAAATAGAAGTAAGAAATGTTTCAGTTAATCGAGTGATATATTTGGATAAGCAAAAAATAGAATGGAAGAAATTTTACGATATAAATATGGTAGACATCCAATATAAACCTTTCGATGCATCCAAATGGAAACCCGTAGATTCAGGACTTTTAGGGCCAGTAATGTTAAAATATTAACAAAAAAAAAGAGCCGTAAGCGACTCTTTTTTATTATATTTCTTAATCGGGTATTACAATCCTAAACCTGCATAAAGTTTTACTTCATCTATACTGATAATAGTATCGCACATAATTACCAACCGCTCTACTACGTTTCTTAGCTCACGTACATTACCTGACCAAGGAAGGTTTTTCATGTATTCCATTGCTTCAGGGGAAAAAGATTTTGGTTGATCGCCATATTCTTCTGCAACGTCGTTTAAAAACTTTTCTGCCAAAAGTGGAATGTCATCCTTTCTTTCAGCCAAAGAAGGAACATAAATAGGAATTACATTTAATCTATGGTAAAGGTCTTCTCTGAAA
The DNA here is from genome assembly GCA_036781325.1 of Leadbetterella sp. Classification (GTDB taxonomy): domain Bacteria; phylum Bacteroidota; class Bacteroidia; order Cytophagales; family Spirosomataceae; genus Leadbetterella. The sequence goes on from DAIQBE010000004.1 coordinate 5,387, forward strand.
TTACCTTCCGCAATTTCTTTTTTCAAGTCTTTATTGGTAGCAGCAATAATTCTTACATTGATTTTGATTTCTTTTTCACCACCAACTCTAGTAATTTTGCTTTCTTGCAAAGCTCTTAAAACTTTCGCTTGAGCAGAAAGGCTCATATCTCCAATTTCATCTAAAAACAAGGTTCCGTTGTCTGCTTGTTCAAATTTACCGATCCTTTGTTTTATAGCTGAAGTAAACGCTCCTTTTTCATGTCCAAAAAGTTCACTTTCAATAAGTTCTGATGGAATGGCAGCACAGTTTACTTCAATCAAAGGTTTTTTCAAACGATTACTCTTTTCATGAATTTGCTTAGCAACCATCTCTTTACCTGATCCGTTTGGACCCGTAACTAAAATTCTAGCCTCGGTTGGGGCCACTCTTTCAATAGTTTCCTTTATCTTATTAATCAAAGGAGTATCTCCAACTATTTCGTTAAGTTTATAAACTCGTTTTTTAAGAGTTTTAATAACTTCAACATCATTACTTTTTTCAATGGCATTTCTTACAGTAACCAAAAGCCTATTTAAATCAGGTGGCTTAGTAATAAAATCAAATGCCCCACGTTTTGTGGCTTCTACGGCGTTTTCAACATTCCCAAAAGCTGAAACCATAACAAACTGAGCAATTACGCCTTCTTCTTTTGCTTTTAACAAAACGTTTAAACCGTCCATTTTAGGCATTTTTATGTCACAAAGTGCTACATCGTAGGAGTTTGCAAGCACCATATCTAAGCCCTCTTGTCCATCTTTTGCTTCATCAACTTCATAGCCTTCATATTCAAGAATATCTCTTAGTGCATCTCGAATGGTTTTCTCATCATCTATAACTAGAATTTTAGCCATTGGTGTAGAATAAATTATTAACGTTTACTTTCCTATTTATTAAGTTGCAATTTACCCAAAAAAATCAAATATTTTCGACAATACTTGTTAAATTATCAATTATAAACTATATAGCTGAGTATTTTTTGGTTTTTTAAAACAAATTTCATCGATTTTGTTTTTATAATCTAAAGTAAATAATCTTTTTTGGAATGTTACCTATTGGTTTAATAGGTTTGAATTTTTGGAATGAAAAATATAGCAATAATTGGTAGTGGAATCGGAGGTTTGGCATTGAGTATAAGAATGGCCGTGAAAGGTGCTCAGGTAAGTATTTTTGAAGCCAACAGTTATCCAGGAGGAAAACTGAGTGAAATAAAAGTAGGAAATTATAGATTCGATGCAGGGCCATCACTTTTTACGCTTCCTCACTTAGTGGATGAATTATTTGAACTTTCAGTTAATCAAGATCTTAAGAATTTTGAATATGAAAAACTGAAAGAAATATGCACCTATTTTTGGGATGACGGCACAAGTTTTACTGTTCCTGAAAGCATTGAGGAGTTCGATAAATTAGTGCACAATGTATTAGGAGAAAATAAAGGTCAAATAATTAAATATTTGGCTGATAGTTCATTTAAATATAAAATTTTAAATGGTTTATTTTTAGAAAAAAGTTTACATCTTTTTTCCACTTGGTTCTCAAAAAGTGCTCTTTTTGGTTATCTTAATTTGCCTAAAATGGGAATTTTTAGTACCTTAAATCAGCACAACAAAGGATTTTTTAAGAATCCCAAAACTATCCAAATGTTTAACAGATATGCCACTTATAACGGTTCTAATCCTTATGAAACCCCTGCCACCATGGGAATTATACCACATTTAGAATATAATATTGGTGCATTTTTCCCCAAAGAGGGTATGTTTGGCATTACTCAAAGTTTATATGATCTTGCCATAAGTAAGGGTGTAAAAGTTAATTTCAAAAGTAAGGTGGATGAAATAGTGATTGAGAATGGGAAGGCCACATCTTTAATTGTGAATGGTTATGCTACCAGTAATTTTGACGCAGTTGTAAGTAATATGGATGTTACACCCACGTATAGAAATCTAATGCCAAAACAAAAAGCTCCAAATACAATTTTGAATCAAGAAAAAAGTGGTTCGGGTTTGATTTTTTATTGGGGAATAAAAAGACAATTTTCAGAATTAGGGTTACATAATATTTTTTTCTCCGACAATTATCAGGAAGAATTCAAGTTTCAATTTCAGGAGAAAACTATTTACGATGACCCAACGATTTATTTAAATATAACATCAAAATACAAAACCGATGATGCACCTGCTGGTTGTGAAAATTGGTTTATATTAATTAATGCACCGGCCAACATAGGCCAAGATTGGGATTTAATAATTGAAAAAACACGGCAAAATATTATTAAGAAGCTAAACAAGATTTTGAAAGTAAACCTGATTGATTTTATTGAATGTGAAGAGGTTTTGGATCCAAGAACCATACAAACTAAGACCTCAAGTGATAAAGGAGCACTTTATGGCAATAGTTCAAATAACAAATTCGCGGCTTTTCTGAGGCATCCAAATTTTTCTAATTCTGTTGAGAACTTATATTTTGTAGGAGGAAGTGTTCATCCAGGTGGTGGCATTCCGCTTGCTTTATCATCTGCAAAAATCACTTCCGATTTTTTGGCACGACTATTGTAAATTCTATTTTTGAGATAAAATTTCCTAATTAAAGACAGTGGTACCTATCAGGTATCTTATGTTATGTTTCTTCTTATTTCTAATTATTTATAATTTAAATATTTTTTTTCTTGTATCTAAATATTTGATTATCAATAGAATGTTTGCATAATTTCTATTTTTTTTGGTTTACTTTTTACCCTTTATTTTTTATGCGGTATGATATTTGTTGCTATTTAATCAACGTTATCGAGTGAATCTAAAATACAAGTGTTGTGAAAATTAATTTTTTTAAAATTATCACATTTTTCTTTTTTTGTTCTTTTATTTTTTCATGTAAAAAGAAAAATAACAGTCCAGCAGTAGCCGTCAGCAGTTGTCCTTTATTGGCAATTAATGGTCCTACTGGTAACATCCGAAATTTTGAATGGGTTGGAAACAAGTTGATTAGAGTTTTTAATAAAGATTCCATTCCAACAACCATTGTTTTTAGATACAATACTAAAAATTTAGCTGAGACAATGGAAATATCAGCTGAGAAATCAAGTGAGAAATATTTGGTAAAGTTCATTTATGGTGAAAATAATATCATTGTAAAAAGTAATGTTACAGTAAATGGTATTCAATTTATGACCAACGATTTTTCCTACAATGAAAAAAATACACTTACAAGTATTAAAACTACTGTTGATTTGTTTGGTAGAAAGTCAATCGGGAAAACAAGAATTGAGTATGTAAATAATAATGTTTCTAAAGTTTACTCTGCTATAGATAACGATTTAGAAAAATTAGCATTTACAGGGGATGTTTATGACGACAAAGCTCAATATTTTCCAGATATTTATAAAACTGCGGCTTTAGGATTTGTAGGGATTGCCAATAATTTCTTTTCATATTTTGGGAAAAATAATATGTTAAATGGTAGAATATATGATGGGCAAGGTAGATTAAATCAAGAGACCAAAATAGAATATGAATACAACAAAGGTGGTTTGCCTATAAAATCTGAGACAGTTTCATTAAGAAGTGGAAAAAAATATATTGAAGTATGTAGTTATAATTTCGGTTGTAAATAAGACCTTTTGTGCAAAGACTAATAATCCTAGTGGTCAAAAGAAGTCCTCGATTTTTCGAGGATTTTCTTTTTTAATAGCTATTAACTCTCGTTACTGAAATTAAATTTTCCGATAGACCCTTTCATAATATCAAAACAAAAAAAGGGAATGGCTATTTATTTCTAAGAAATATAAACAATTGAACAGTTTTTATATGCAATTATAAACAAATTAGGAGTTCGTTTTAATACTCTTTTTGTATTTCTTTTAAATGGTTTTAGATAGAATAATTAATTCCAAAAGGTCTGGTTTGATTTAAAGCGAATTACATTTTCTTTCTTTTCAATTTATTAGTTTTGTTTAGAGAGGTTCTTTTACTTTTTATTTTTTGAATAGAAAATTGCTCACATTTGGGCATGGTTTTTGAAATATTTCTATTGCTATTGGGTTAAAATTCGCGAATTTCAATTTAGAATTTTTGGTTTTTTTAGACGTTATAAAATAGAAATTCAAAAGTTTGAAATAATGGAGGATAGTTTTTTTTCTTAAAATTCGTTTCACTTAAAATATTGAATTTGATAATACTTTTATAATTATGGATTTTTTATCGTTAATTACAAATTATGTTTCTGAGAAAGCCTTAGAAAACTTAAGTTCTTTTTTAGGAGAAAGCAAGTCTTCTGTAGAATCTGGACTTATTTTAAGTTTAAACTCATTTATGGCGGGTTTATCAAAACATTCAAATTCGGACGTAGAAACTACTAAAATAATTAAGATATTAAATGATGGTGGCCATACTGGCGATATTTTAAACAATTTTGAAGGCTTTTCTGAAAATTATGAAAAAACTCAACTCCTGGTTACCATTGGTAATAATATAGTTAATCATTTTATAGGTTCAAAATCCAATTCTTTGATAGAAAAAATAGCTGATATTTCCGAAATTAAGAAAACCAGCGCTTCTTCTTTATTGAGCTTATCCGGACCTTTTATCCTAGGTTTTATTGGAAAAAACATAAAGGAAAATAATTTAAACACCAGTGAACTTACCGCATATTTTAAAGAAATTAATTCGTCTGTACCCCAAACATTGCCTCCAGCAATAAGTAATATTTTTCAAATCAAGAAAAATAACGATAGCCCTGCGTCTGAAAATAAAATAGTTGGACAAATTTCTAAGCCCCTGGAAACTAAAGATTCAAGTAATTGGGGAAATATTTTGCCATGGGTCTTATTGGCGGTTGTTGGAATTGGTACCATATATTATTCAAAAGTCTATAAAAATAAAAATAATACTGACCAAAATACCTTGGAAGTGCCTTTTATAAAACAAGATTCTTTAGAATTATTGCCAGAAGATTTTTTACCCGACTTATCGGATTCTTTAAATGCAAAAGAAAAAAACATTGTAGTAGTGCCTAAAGAAGAAAAACCGGGTGTAATTGAGGAAGAATCTAAACCAGCAGTTAAAAATATTGAAAAGTTACCTGCTGCTACTGATACGAAGCCAAAACTTATTGAGCCTAAAAAAGTAGAAGAAAATAGTGATGTTAAGAAAGGTGCTGCTAAAAAACTGGAAGAAAGTCCGAAAGATAAACCGAAAGAATCAAATGATATTTCAATTCCTTCAGGTTGGAAATCAGTAAATGGACAAGCATTTAGAAAAAATAGTGCTGAATTAACAAATGAAAATGTTTTGAATAGTATTTTGGCTCAACTAAAAAATTCTAACAAAAAAATTGAAATTTCACCTCTTTCTGGTCAAAATAAAGCATTAGCAGAAGATAGGGCATATGCATTGAGAGAAAAACTGATTGAAAAAGGAGTGGATGAAGATAAAATTAAAGTACTAGAAGCTCAGAAAGGTAATGATCCGAATGGAGTTGTTTTTAAAATCAAAAACTAAGGTATTTTTTTAAAGTATTATCTTACCTGAAAAATATTTTCAAACGCTATAGTTATTAAACTTGAATTCTTATTTTTGTTTTTTATATTAATGGACAAAAATAAAAACTCACCCCCTTCCTTAGAGAATAATCATTTCAATAGCTTTGGTGCTGTCGTGGAGCCAATAGTTTTATCTTCTACTTTCTTAAGAGATAAAAATGGCGAATTTCTCAATGGTCGAGATATTTACTCTAGAACCTCTAATCCCAACAGAACTTCTTTGGAACAAAAGTTAGCAGCTCTTGAAAAAGGTTTGGACGCTGCTTGCTTTGCCTCTGGACAAGCTGCTTCAATGGCTATTTTTCATTATTTGGGTACTGGAAGTCATGTAATAATCCCTGATGATATTTACTTTGGTACAAGAGTGCTTCTTGAAAAAGTATATTCAAATTGGGGGCTAAGTTTTTCATCTGTGGATATGACAAACCTTGAATCAATAAGAAATTCAATACGTCCCAATACTAAACTAATTTGGATAGAAACTCCTTCAAATCCACAACTTAAAATTACCGACATTTCAGAAGTAGTAAAAATAGCTAAAACAAAAAAGATACTTACAGCTTGTGACAATACTTGGGCTACTCCATTTTTTACTAATCCTTTCGATTTTGGAGTAGATATTATTATGCATTCTACCACTAAGTATTTAGGAGGGCATTCAGATTTAATTGGTGGAGTGGTGATTGTTTCTGAAAACACACCTAGTTCAGTTTTTTTGAAGATTAAGGAATTTCAAACCTTAGGAGGGGCAGTTCCAAGTCCACATGATTGCTGGTTATTAAGTAGAAGTTTAACTACATTCTCTGTAAGAATGCCAAAGCATTCTAAAAATGCCCAACATTTGGCTGAGTATTTGGAAAATCATCCATCCATTGAAAAAGTATTTTATCCTGGGTTGAAAAGTAATTCTTTTTACGAATTAGCAAAAAAACAAATGCAAAATGGGTTTGGTGGAATGTTATCTGTGTTAATTAAAGGTACAGAAAAAGACTGTTTAGCTGTGGCATCAAGCCTTAAGGTATTTAAACATGCCACTAGCTTAGGAGGAGTAGAAAGCTTAGTAGACCATAGAAAAACTGCGGAGGGCATTCATTCAAATAGTCCAAACAATTTGCTCAGAATTTCTGTTGGTATTGAAGATTATCAAGACTTAATGGAAGATTTTCAACAAGCTCTTGCATAATATTTATAAAAATCTTCGTTAATTTGAAAATAATAAGTTTAACAAATAAAATTATCTTAATGAAAAACCTCATTTTTATTTTACTTCTATCCAACAGCGTTTTTGCACAAGAACTAAAAACAAAATTTAATTGGTACAACCTTGATCTGGAAAATGATGGAATAAGAGGAATGAGTACAGAAAAAGCGTATAAAGAACTTTTAAAAGGAAGGGAATCTAAAACTGTTATTGTTGGAGTAATTGACTCAGGTATTGATATTAAACATGAAGATTTAAAAGATGTAATTTGGAAGAACACCAAGGAAATCGAAAATAATGGAATTGATGATGATAAAAATGGCTTTATTGATGATGTTTTTGGCTGGGATTTTATTGGTGCTTCAAATGGGACAGATATTAATCAAGAGCAATTAGAAAGTGTTAGAATTTTGAAAACGTTGAGTCAAAAATTTGGAGAGAATCCAAAGAAAAAATTGATAAAAAAGAATAAAGCTGATTATGCTTTATTGCAAAAGGTAAAGTCAGAAATAGCAGATGAAAAAAAAGAAGCCGATCAATACATGCCTATGTATAA
>DAIQBE010000004.1:12797-18664 GCA_036781325.1 Leadbetterella sp.
AAAAAGCTAGAATTTGGAAATTATGGGAACAATGAAGTAACAGGCCCTGATGCCATGCATGGCACACATGTGGCTGGAATTATTGGAGCAAATCGTAAAAATAACATTGGTGTAAAAGGGGTTGCAGATAATGTGAAGATTATGACTATTAGATGTGTACCAAATGGTGACGAAAGAGATAAAGATGTGGCAAATGCTATTAAATATGCAGTAGATAACGGAGCTCAAGTTATAAACATGAGCTTTGGAAAGCCTTATTCACCAGAAAAAAAATGGGTAGACGAAGCAGTTAAATATGCAGAAGATAAGGGTGTTTTATTAGTATCTGCAGCTGGTAATGACAATTTAAATGTAGACGAAACCATTCACTACCCATCAAGAATACTAGAAAACGGAAAAGTAATTAAGAATTGGATTACAGTAGGGGCTTTAAATTTTGAAGAGGGAGAAGACTTACCTGCCAATTTTAGTAACTATGGTAAAAAGAATGTGGATGTATTTGCACCTGGAATGGCAATTTATTCTACTGTACCAGGCTCCAAATATGAAGAAAAACAAGGGACTAGCATGGCTTCTCCGGCGGTAGCAGGAGTTGCTGCTTTATTGAAATCATATTTTCCAAGTTTAAGTGCTTCTCAAATAAAAAATATTATTCTTGATTCTGTAGTTAAATTAAATGGAACTCAAGTAAATGTTCCTGGGGAAAAAAAGATGGTTGATTTCTCTGAATTGTGCAATTCTGCCGGGGTAGTAAATGTGTACAATGCAGTTAAAATGGCGATTGAAATTACATCAAAGCAATAGAATCGTTACAGATATAAGGGACAAGTTTTATTTATTTTCTATATTTTTAGATTATAGGTTAAAATTTGTCCCCTTTTTTTTAAATTTAAACCTACTTTTTATTTTTATTTAGCCGCTATCGGTAAATTGCGTTCGAATCAATTTTATGGGAATGAACAATATTCTTCTTTTCGATAACCCAATTTGGAGAAATCAGCTTAAACCTTTGACTTTAACTAGGCCTATTTCATATCTTAGAATTGGTATTTTAACAATAATTGAAAAGTGGGAGAGCTATTTGGATTGCGATATTTCGAGTTTAAGCGAAACCTATCTTCAATCTAAGTATACTCCAAAATATGCAGAAATAAATACTTACATTAATTCATCTTTTTTGCCAGATAAAAATCTTGTAGAAGAAATTCTAGGATTAAAGGAGAATTGTTATTTAAAATATGAAAATCAAATAGTTGCTTTTAAATCTTCATTAAGACTTGATTTTGATTTTCCAGTGGAGAGTTTCGAATGTGTATTTTATCCCTATGAATTACAATTTATTAGCAGACTACCTGATTTGTTTTTAAAAAATGTAAAGCAAATAGAATTAGACTTCGATTTAGTAACGCTGAATCGAAAGTCTGAAGTATTAAGCGATAAATTCACTATAGTTTATAATGAAAATAATATATTCATAGAAAAAGGGGCAATAATAAAAGCAGCAATTTTGAATGCTGAAAATGGACCAATTTATATTGGTAAAAATGCAGTTATTCAGGAAGGAAGCCTATTAATTGGGCCTGTGGCTATTGGAGATCAAGCAATGGTAGCATTTGGGGCTAAAATTAGACCAAATACCACTTTGGGGCCTTCATGCAGAGTAGGAGGGGAGGTTGGAAATACCATCTTTCAAGGATTTTCTAACAAAGCACACGATGGCTTTTTGGGTAATTCGTATATCGGTGAATGGTGTAATCTAGGAGCAAATACAAATAATTCAAATTTAAAAAATGACTATAAATCTGTAAAATTATTCGACTTTAACACCCAAAGTTTACAAGATACAGGAGAATTATTTTGTGGTACTTTTATGGGAGATTTTTCTAAAGCTGGTATTAGTACCATGTTTAATACCGGAACAGTGATTGGGGTATCTGCTAATGTTTTTGGGAGTGGTTTTCAAGACAAATATATTCAGAGCTTCACTTGGGGAGGAAAAATGGAAGGATATGAGAATTACAGATTTGAAAAAGCCATTGAGGTAATTAATGCCACTTTAGCTCGAAAAGAACTTCAATTGACACCAAATGAATACCAAATTTTGGAATATATAGCCCAACAAAAATAACAAATATCAATGCTTTTTTCAGAAATCCCCGGGCTGAGAGATACTAAAGATTTATTACTTCAATCGGTTAAAAGCAATCATGTAGCCCATGCTTTGCTTTTTGATAGCCAAGAAGGAGGAGCCGCTTTACCAATGGCAATGGCATTTGCTACCTACTTAAATTGTCAAAATAGAGATGATTTTGATTCTTGTGGGACTTGTGCTTCTTGTCAAAAAATGAAAAAAATAGCTCATCCTGATGTTTTTTATGCTTATCCAACAGCAGGTGGTAAGAAAGTTCTATCCGAAAATTTCATAAAAGAATGGCGTGATTTTCTAAGTCAAAATGCATTTGGGAGCCTTTCTGACTGGTTAGAATTTATAGAAATAAAACAAGGGAATATTCCTGTGGAAGAGTCTAGACAGATTATTCAAAATTTAACTTTAAAGTCTTATGAAGGAGGCCATAAAATTGTATTAATTTGGATGGCAGAATGTATGGGAAATGCGGCTGCAAATGCCTTACTTAAAATTTTAGAAGAACCTCCTGCCCAAACTGTCTTTTTACTAGTTACCAATCAAATAAATAAGCTGTTAACAACCATCATTTCTAGAACTCAAAGAGTGGCTGTTAGACATTTGGATAGCCAGGAAATGATAAATTTTCTTGAGAATAATAAGGATATTGAAAGCAAAAGAGCCATACAAATTGCTTTTCTTTCTGAAGGTAACATTAATAAAGCTTTAGGAATTATTGAGCAGAAAGATCAAAATGAGAAGGATTGGTTTGCAAATTGGATGCGTTATTGTTACGCATTTGATTTAGGTAAGCTCATTCCATTGGCAGATGAGTTTGATTCTCTGAGCAAAGAAAATCAAAGAAGTATGGTGGATTATAGCCTAAAAATTATTAGAGAAATTTATTTAGAATCTGTTGGAGTACATAGTTTGATTAAGCTTGAAGGTTCCGAATTGTTGTTTGTTCAAAAATTTTCTAAAGTTTTTAAATTTGAAAACTTAGATAAAATTGCTGAATTGATTTCAGAAGCTCAGTTTCATATTGAAAGAAATGCAAAAGCGAAAATCGTATTTTTAGATTTATCTTTAACAATCTCAAGATTAATAAAATGATAAGTAAAAAGAATTCTGGAAATTGATATTAAATATTCTAGCTTAAAATTTTACTACAACACATCCGTATTTTAAAAAACATTAAAATATTTTCTTAGAATTTTATTTTTTGGCTTGATTTTAGGTGTTTTCTTAAATTATAGTGACCCATAATTAAAAATGCGTAATCCTAATATGCAAAAATTATTAAAATTTACTCTTGTTTTTTTATTTTTTGGACAGTTATCAGCTCAAACAATTTATAAAACTGAAAAAGTCTTTATACATACCGATAGAGATTCTTATTTTCAAGGAGATACTATTTGGTTTAAAGCTACCATATTTGATGGAACAAGCCATAAATACACCACAGAAAGCAAGGTAGTTTATGTTTTATTGATAAATCCCGAGAAAAAAACCTCACAAGAGATAAAACTACCAATAAAAAATGGACAGTCTAGTTCTCAATTTGTAATACCGAAAAACTCAAGTTTTGGTACTTTTTACATTTGTGGATATACAAGTTTAATGAAAAATTTTAATGATAATTTCTTTTTTAACAAGCCCATTGTAATTAAAAATAGAATTTCAGCTTCAAATGCTATTGTTTCTTCCGTAATAAAGCAAAACGTCAATCCTATAATTCAGTTTTTCCCAGAGGGAGGCTATTTGGTAGAAAGTCTAAATAGTAAAGTGGCTTTTAAATTAGACATTCCAAAATCTATCGGCCCCAAGTTTGAAGGCAAAATTGTGGATTCAAATGGTAAATTGGTTACTAATTTTTATCCTGATTTCAGAGGTATGGGAAATTTTCTTTTTCAACCTTTACCTAATAACAATTACAAAGCTGTTTATTCAATAAACAATCAATTGTTTGAAGTTCCACTTCCTAAAGCTAGAAGTTTTGGATATATTCTTTCTACTGATCATGTAATATTTAGTGATGGAATATTAGTGAATGTATATTCGAATATTAATGAATCAGAAATATTAAGACTTTCTGCTACACAAAGAGGTGCGGTTTTATTGGATATTGAATTTGAAGCTACTAGTTCTTTATATAATGTAGTCATTAGTCCTGAGAGTATTCCTTCAGATGGGATTATTAAAGTTACTCTTTCAAACAAAAAGGGGGAAAAAATAAGCGACAGATTGTTATTTTATCAAAAAAATAGTCTCTACAATGCAAAAGTAAGTAAGTTAAAATCAAGACCGCTACCAAGAGCAAAATCTGATTTAAATATTTCCATTCTAAACAAAGATGAAGAACCATTAAAAGATGCAAACTTGTCAGTTTCAATAATTGACATTGGCCTTGGCAGAATAAACGATAATAAAGCATACGCTCTTGAATCCTATCTTTTGTTTGATTCCGATTATCTTTTGGATGTGCCTAAAGTAGATACATTGTTTAAATTTGGATCAACAGTGTCAAAATTTTATTTTGATAATTTAATGATAACACAATCATACCAGAGAGAAATTAATGAGAATAAAATAAAAGAAGAAACAAATCTAACATGGAAAGGGACAGCATATATTGGAGATAGTATACTTTCTAATAAGAAGTTAAAATTATATTTGGCAGACAAAGAAGGTTATTATTTTAGCAATGTTACTACTGATGATTTAGGAAAATTTGCTATTCAAGGTAATTGGACTGATTCTGTTCGAATAATTGCTTCAGAATCCAATAGCAATATGCCATTAAAATTAGTATTAGAACCCCTCTATTTTCCATCTAATCTGAACATTCCAAGTGTTGTATCAGCCCCTAAGAGTTTGGCGGCAATTAAATCGCCTATAAAAGCTCCAATAAATGTAAATTCTAAAGTTTTATTAAAAGAAGTTGTAATAAGAGGCGCAAATAGTTTAGATCTCAAAAATGACTTTAGAAGAAAGTTTTATAATTGGGAATCTGACAAGGAATTAAAAATCACAGAAGAAATAGCGACAAAATTTGAAAATACGCAACAATTATTGGAAGATTCATTTAAAGATTTTCAGAAAGAGGCATTTGAGGAAAATTTAGTTAAAGAAGTGCTAGATACGTTAAAAGCACCCCTTCCAGAAACAAATAAAAAACAAAGAATTGTATCAAGTAAAAAAATATTGCTTTTAATTGACGGTGTAAATGTACCCAGCGGTTATATTCATTTGCTTAAACCAAAAGAGATTTCACAAATTGATTGGATTAAAAATAAAGATAAAATTTCAAAACTTGGTTTAAATGATAATCAGATTGTAAATATTCTCACAAAAAAGGGAAATGATTTAAATACGATTTTTAAAGATAGGAAGACTGTCTCTTGGATGGGATATTCTTCGCCTAAACCTTTTAGGATAGGAAAATTTATTCCTAAACCCCCAAGTAATTTAACGGATAAACGTGTAACGCTATATTGGAATCCGAATCTAAAAACTGACGCTAATGGAAAAGTAAATTTAAGTTTTTATAATTCAGATTTAGCAAAAAATTACTTAATTTCAATAGTAGGTACGGATAGTAAAGGTAATGCGGTATCCTACAAAGGAATTTTAAAATGAAAATTTGCTTAATTTCTGTTAAGTTTAAAAGTTAAGTCTTTAGCTAATTTTTTTGAATTATTGTTTCAATGCACTATTTATAAACGCATTCAAGATTTAGTTT
>DAIQBE010000004.1:18764-22306 GCA_036781325.1 Leadbetterella sp.
AAAAAGTAAGGCTAACAATAAAATCAGTAAACCGCAATCATTAATTATAGAAGTTTATAAGATTTAGGATTTCATTCTAAATCCTGTAAACCCAATAGTTATATTTAAAACCAAAAAATATTCTTTGAGTAAGGCCCCTTATTTCCTAATCTTTTTTTTCTATTATCACAATTAATTTTTTCGATTGATTAATTTTGTTTATGTTTCTGTTTCAGACTCCGTTATTTTATTGAAACTTGATAATAAATTAGAATTTTGTATTCTTTTAGTCAAATTTGTGTTGCTCAATATATCTGAATTACTCTTCAAAATGAAGTTAATAACTTATCAAAATACTATGAATAAAAATCGACTACTTTTTAAATTATTTTTTATTTTAACTTTACTAAGTCTAAGTTTTAAAGGGTATTCGCAAATCGATACGAGTATAGTTTTAAATGAAACAATTGTAAAAGGATACGAAACTCAAAGAGATTTAATTCATACCTCGGCCTCTGTATCATTAATACAGAGTAAGGAAATAGAAAGACAAAGTAATACAACTTTGCTCCCCGTGTTTAATGCACAAGCGGGAGTTAGAATGGAAGAAAGGTCACCCGGTTCTTATCGATTGGCTATAAGGGGAAGTTCCCTGAGATCTCCATTCGGGGTAAGAAATGTAAAAGTATATTGGAATTCTATTCCAATTTCAGATGCAAACGGCAATACCTATTTTAATCAGTTAGATATGAACAGTATTGGCAAAATTGAAATTTTAAAGGGCCCTTCTGGCAGTTTGTATGGAGCAGGAATTGGCGGAGTAGTATCACTAGAAACAAAAGCTGCACCAAAAGGAATGAATTTGGGAATAAGGTCGCTTCTAGGTTCATATGCTACATTTAATAATGAGATTTCATTTTCAAATGGGTCTAAAAACAACAATACTTTCATTAATTTTACTAATACGCAATCTCAAGGTTATCGAGAGCATTCAGAGTCAGACAGGAAAAGCTTAAATTTAAATTCAAGTTTTTTTATTTCACCTAATCACACAATAAATGTTTTTGGCTTAGCTTCAAAAATTGGATATCAAACCCCGGGAGGTTTAACTAAAGAGCAGATGGATGTCAACAGAAAAGCTTTTCGTCCTAAAGCTGGGACCACGCCAAGCACAAAAGATCAAAAAGCTGCAATTTATCAAGATATCTTATTTTTTGGTATTTCTGATCAATTGAAATTTAAGCAGGATTGGTCGATTAATACTTCAATTTTTATGAATAAAGCAGAATTAGAAAATCCCTTTATCACTAATTTTGAGAAAAGAAATGAGGGTTCATTTGGAGGGAGAATCTTGGCTTCTAAAATTTTTAAAAAATCTAAATTGGTTTTTGGTGTGGAAAGTATTTCAACAGATTCAGAGTTCGCTGTATTTGATAATACCTTGGGTGAAGCCACAAAAAAAAGGAATGATGATGCAGTAAAATCTTTGCAGCGTTCCGCTTTTATTCAATATGATTGGGAATTATTTAAAGGTTTTATATTTACTTCTGGAGCTAGTTTAAATAGCCAAGTTATACAATTCAAAAGAGTAGTGGTTGGTAAGTCTGATGTAAATATTAATGACCAACCTGTTATTCCTTTTACTCCGCGTTTAGCTCTACTAAAGTCTTTTGGGAAAGCATTTTCTATTTATACGAGTTGGAGTAATGGATTTTCTTCTCCCACAACCCAAGAATTTGTAAATACCTATCAATATGCTCCCAATTCCAAATTGTTAAATGCAGAAAGAGGAGAAAATTTTGAAATAGGCTCAAAATTTAACTTCTTACAAAATCGAATGTATATGGAAGTGGCCTACTTTAATCTTAAACTCAAAAATGGATTGATAAGAAAACTCACAGCCACCGGCGATGAATTTTTTGAAAATTCGGGGCAAATTGACCAGAAGGGATTGGAATTTACTTCTAATTACAAAATTATTATTGAAAATTCTTCAAACTTTATTAGATCTTCCACCCTAAGGTTCAACTATACCTTAAATGATTTTGTGTATAAAAGATATACGGTAGGTACAACAGAATTTAATGGAAAATCATTGCCAGGCATTGCCAAAGATAATTTGTATTTACTTTTTGATATGGTTCAAAAGAATGGAATCTTTCTTAACTTCGATATTAATTATTTATCTAAGATTCCCTTAAATGATGCAAATACATTTTATTCTGAGTCTACTTATCTTTCAAATACTAGATTAGGCTTCAGCAAAAGTGTTGGAAAGATATCCTACAAGATTTTTGGAAGTATTGACAATGTTTTTAATCAAAAATATAGTTTAGGGTATGATTTCAATGCCTTTGGTAATAGATTTTACAACCCAGCTCCTCTGAGAAACTATAATGTAGGATTACAATTAGGGTTTAATTTTTAAGAAAATGGTAAAATTTCTTTTTTTATTATTTATTGGAGTTTTTATGTTTAATTATCAAAATTCCGTCTTCGATATTCAAGGACACCGAGGAGCAAGAGGCCTTATGCCTGAAAACACTATTCCCGCATTCAAAAAAGCCATTGATTTAGGAGTAAATACCTTAGAAATGGATGTTGTGATTTCAAAGGATAGAAAAGTAGTGGTATCTCACGAGCCCCATTTTAACCCCTTAATTACCACAAAACCAGATGGAAATTTTTTTACTTCGATGTCGGAATCGAATTTGTTTTTGATGAATTATAGTGAAATTAAAAAGTATGATGTTGGTCTGAAAGGACACACTGGTTTTACGGAGCAACAAAAAATGCCAGCCATTAAACCTTTACTTTCTGATGTAATTGAAGAAATGAGTAAGTACATTAAATCGAAAGGCCTCAAAGATATACATTACAATATAGAACTTAAAAGTTTGCCTGAGGAGTATAATATTTCACAACCAGAGGTGTCTGAATTTTGTGACTTAGTTTTAAAAGTGATTGGGAACAAGATAGCTTTTAAGGATTTAACTTTACAAAGTTTTGATTTCAATGTTTTAAAACATTTAGAAAAAACAAAAAAAAGAAAATTTAGTATTTCTGTTTTAATTGAACCATCTGATGATAACGAAATACAGCATAATCTTGAAAAACTCGGATTTAAACCCGATATTTGGAGTCCTTATTTTTTAAAATTAAATGCTGAAATGATTCAAGTACTTCATAAAAAGGGTATTAAAGTGATTCCATGGACAGTCAATAAAAAAGAAGATATGGAGAAAATGAAACAAATAGGTTGTGATGGAATAATTACTGACTATCCAAATAGAGCCTTAAATTTAAACTAAAATTATTTTCAAGTTGAGCCTTATAAACGAAGTAATAAGTTTTTTTATTAAGCGAAGGAGTTCTCGAATTGAGGAGTTTAAAAAATTCCCTATTGAAACTCAAAACGATGTATTTTACAGTCTTATAGAAAGAGCAAAATTTACGGAATTTGGATTAACACATAACTTTAAAGATATAAAATCTGTTAAAGATTTTCAAGAAAGAATTCCCGTAAGAAGCTATGAAGAACATTTTCCTCTAATTGAACGAGT
>DAIQBE010000005.1:0-22303 GCA_036781325.1 Leadbetterella sp.
CTGCACTAAAAGTTCCAAGCTTATGGTCGCCATAAAGAAAGTTCTGTTCAGGGGAGTGCCCAACTGGAGTAAGTAAATAGCCCTTGTCGTTTTTAACTAACCAGGTCATATAAAACTCTACTGCACCTTTCAAAAGTGGAAATACTTCCTTTTTTAAAAATGTTTTATCTCCGCTAAACAAATACTTTTCCCAAAAATGACTAGTTAACCAACCAGCTGCCATAGGCCAAAAAGAGCAATCGCATTTGTCGATGGGTTCAGAATGTCTCCAAATGTCCATATTGTGATGCGCCACCCAACCATTACTACCATACATGTTTTTAGCTGTTTCCTTTCCATTTCTTGCCAATTCTTTAATCGCCTTAAAAAATGGTTCTTGGCATTCAGATAAATTCGTCAATTCAGCCGGCCAATAGTTCATTTGGGCATTGATATTAATTGTATATGCGCCATTCCAGGGTGGAACCATTAAGTCATTCCAAATCCCTTGTAAATTGAGTGGTTGTCCACCAATCCTTGAGCCAGCAATCATAAGATATCTTCCATACTGAAAGTATAGAGCGGAAAAAGCAGGGTCTTTTCCATTAGAAAACAGCTCCACTCGTTTATTAGTGGGCAAAAAAGATTGTTCAGTATCTT
The DNA here is from genome assembly GCA_036781325.1 of Leadbetterella sp. Lineage (GTDB taxonomy): Bacteria > Bacteroidota > Bacteroidia > Cytophagales > Spirosomataceae > Leadbetterella. The sequence continues at coordinate 640 of DAIQBE010000005.1, forward strand.
TTGCTAAATTAATTTCAACCCTATCAAATAGTTTTTTATAATCCTCTACATGATTTTTATATAAATCTTGGTATGTTTTGCCAAGTATAGATTTGAAATATTTTTTTATAATCACATTTGGATTAAGCCCTTCTGAAACTGGACTTTTATCGAATCCATTAAAACTTGTAGCGGAAGTAATGATAAAAGTTACTTCAGAGGAATTCTCAACTATAATTTCGCCATCCCCTGTTTTAACAATTCCATTTTTATTATGCGTTTCTACTTGGGTTTCAAAGGCCATACCTAAACCTTCAATTTCCGTATCGTAAAGCAGATTTTCTACATCCGGATTTCTTTTTCCAGATTTATCATAAATTTCTGGGTATTTATATTGATCTCCTTGCTCCTCTACTTGCTTAAAAGTCCTTCTTAAACCAAATCCAGGCACTTTCCCTTTCATTAATATTGTATTTCCTTTTGCAGAATATTTGGCGGTTTTACTATGAGGAGTTGATAAATGTATCTTGCAATTTATCTTTTCATCACCTTCTGCTGTGAATCTAACAACTATTATATGGTTTGGATAAGATGCAAAATAAGTCCTTTTAAAATTGGTTTTTCCTACTCGGTAAGTAGTTGTAGCAGTAGCTAAAGATATGTCTAAATCTCTTCTATAATTAGAAATTGGTTTATTATTATGGTTTACTTCAATCCAAAAATCTCCCATAGGTTGATATAACTGATGATTTCTTCCTAACCATTCCTTCCCTATTATTACTTGTGCTTCTTGATATTTTGAGGCATTTATTAAATCCGAAACTTCGTTAAAAGATTTCCTAACATTAATATTTTTGAATGTGCCATTTGGATCTCCAGAATATAAGGTTCCTTCATTTAATTGTAAATGCTCTTTAAGTGGGTTTCCAAAAATCATCGCTCCCATATACCCATTTCCAATTGGCAAAGCTTCGCTCCAAAGATTTGCTGGTTTATCATACCAGAGTTTTAATGCTTGTTTTTGAGCAAATGAGTTAATGGAAAGAAATAGAATACAAATTTTTAATAATTTCATTAAAGTATATTTTTTAATGCAGTTCCTTCATCCAAGTAAGTTGTTTCCAATACTTTGGGCCTTCATTCATTTGATTTGTCCCTAAGGTGCTTCTGCCGTCTTTGATATATTTTGTTATTAAATCTGTTAGCTCTTTTACTATTTCTGGGTGCTTGTCTTGCACATTTTTTGTCTCTGAAAAGTCTGTTTCCATATTATAAAGCTGAACTTGCGGTAAGGCTTTAGTTTCTTCGCTATTTTCTTTCGGAAAACTGTTTCCACCTGAATGCGGACACATAATAAGCTTCCAAATCCCTTTTCTTATAGCAAAAAAACCTGTGGCAGAATGATGAACAACAGCTTCTCTTTTTGGAAAATAGGAATTATTACCAGTAATTTCACTTAAAAAACTAAAACTATCTTCAGCAATATTATCAGCTAATTGAGCCTTTGTAAGCTCAGAAACGGTTCTGAAAAAATCTGTTGTGCTCACCAATTGACTACTTACTTTTCCGCTATTAAACTTTCCACCCCAAGAAACAATAAATGGTACCCGATGGCCTCCTTCGAAAATATCTGTTTTTACACCACGATATTCCATCGATGGGTTATGACCTTTACTAAGTTGTGCCTTCATATCCGCTGGGTTAGCAAAACCGTTGTCAGAGGCAAAAACGATGAGTGTATTTTCATAAATTCCATTCTTTTTCAAAGCTTCTACCACCTGTTTTACTGCATCATCTACCATAAGTACAAAGTCACCATAAGGCGAAACGCCGCTTTTCCCCACAAATTTTCCAATAGGTAAAATTGGTGTATGTGGAGCTGCTAGCGGGAGGTATAAGAAAAATGGTTTCTCTTTTTTTGCATTTTGGTTAATATACGCTATCCCTTTTTCAGTAAATTTTCCCAAAACTTCTTCAGGTTTGAAGTCTGGCGCCACGAGGCCAGCTCTAAAAAGCCGAATGCCTGTCATTTCCGCAATGGAATCTTTTGGAATTGCGGTACAAAATCCGTTTTCTACGTAAGCATATGGAGGCATGTCTAAAGAGGCGGCAATACAAAACGAATAATCAAAACCTCTTGCATTTGGCCCTTCAAGTACTTGTTTTGAGAAATCAACATTTTTATCTCCAGCCTTAATATTGTTCCAGTTCCAGCCCAAATGCCATTTTCCAACTATTCCAGTTGCATACCCTTGTTTTTGTAAAAAGGTAGCCACCGTTTCTCTTTTATTATCAAAAAGGGCGGTGCTATATCCTTGTAAAACGCCATTTTTTAGAGTCGTTCGCCAGCTATACCTACCCGTCATTATTCCATAACGTGTGGGTGTGCATACGGAAGAAGTGGTATGTGCATCCGTAAATCTAACACCTGATTTTGCCAATTGGTCAATATTCGGAGTTATGATTTTTCCATTAGGATTGTAAGAAGACACATCTCCAATACCAAGGTCATCGGCTAAGATATAAACAATATTTGGTTTTTGAGCAAAACAAAAGTTAGCAAAAATTAAACAAAAAAGGGATAATAGAATACAATTTTTTTTCATAAGAATATTGCTTTATACTATAATTTAAAAAGGGTTTTAAAATGAAATAAAACTAATGTTTTCAATTATTGGCTAAGAAAATTAAAGTACATTTTCACCCAATGAAACCTATAACTTGAAAAAAATGATTTTAAAATATGTTTTGTCGATCATTCAGGTTCGAACTTTAAACTTTGTTTCTTTTGGAAAGCTTGCCATTAAAAACTAACTTATAAAGATACTTTAAGTACAAGATTAAGGCTTCAAAATCAAAGTTTTTTCGGAAACAGCTTTTATTTTAGCTTTAGTGAAATAAACAGGAAAATATCCACCGGTACCCCAAAGATTAAACAAGTCTCCGTAATGTTTAGAACGGGGATCACCCGATTGACCTGGGCTATTTATTCCTAAAGTTCTATCCCAATTTTCGGTATCAATTAATATCTTGAAAGAGGCTCCATGCATTTGATTCAAATTATTACTGGTATTATTTACGGTTTCTGCATATCCTCCACGAGGGATTGGTCCTAGGTTTATTTTCTCTTTTAATAGAGAGTCATCCACTAAATCAGAAATTGCGTGGGTGAGTTTTATATGTTTATTCTTTTCTTGACCATAATGCCAATTATTCTCATCAAATCCTAATCGAATCCTTAAACTATCAATTGCTAATTTAAAACAGCTTAACAACAGAGAGTCCCTTGTATATAAAGGATTTGGACCAAAAAAAGAAGGAGGAGTAATTAACCAATCTGTCAATCTTTTTGTAGGTATAGTTTTTAAGTATTTTCTTGCATTTTCAGGAACTGCCAAAGTATGCACTCCTTTTCCCAATTGCTTCTCCCATTCCACATAAATAGTTGCTATATTAGATTCTGGACTTAAGTCAAAAGAATCCCAATTTTCAAGTTTACTTTTTAAACTTAAATACTTACTTTCTTCCAACTTAACGCTCTTTAAAAGCGGCACTAAAGTCCTGGCTGTAAGAGAAACATAATCACTTTGCAATAAATCAAATTCGGCTAAAGTATGTTTTTTGCCGGAGGCCAAAATCTCTTCAATGCGATTCGCTCGCACCGGATTTGCCCATTTCCAACCTATAGCATTTCTATACGGAAAATTGCTAGGCGTTAGGTTGTTATTAGCTGTTACTAAAAAACCTTCTGGAGGATTTACCTTATTTGGTAACTTCTCAATAGGTAAGTACCCCGCCCATTCAAAACGGCCATCCCCTGGAACTGGAACTAATCCTGACCAATTTTTGCGAATCGGTGAAATACCTACTACCTGCCAACCAATATGACCGTTTTTGTCAGCCCAAATCATATTTAAACCTGGTATTCTACTATATGTACACGATTTTTTAAATTCTTCCCAATTATTGGCCTGATTCATTCGTAAGCTTGCCAAATAAGGAGCACAACCTACTTCTTGCCATCCTGCTCTAAGTGCATATAAATTATTGTTTTTGGAGTCTTCAAATAACACCGGCCCATGCCTGGTATATTTCAGTTCAACGATTTTTGTTGGTTGCCCTTTGATATGAATTGAATCAATTATTGTTTTTATATTTTCCCAAACCCCCTTGTACTTATATTGGTTTGGATTTTGGGGATTGGTTTCATAAACATACAAATCTTCAGAATCAGTTTCAAAAATAGTTAAGCCCCAGGCTCCGTAATCATTATGTCCTATTGAAACCCCTGGAAGAGTAGGTTCTCCTCCGCCAATCACATTCCAGCCAGGGGCATTTAAATGAACCCAGTAACGTAGCGAAGGCACCGACTGTGCTCTATGAGGGTCATTTGCCAACATTGGATAGCCACTTTCAGTTAGTTTGCCAGAAACTGTCCAGTTGTTGGAACCTACAAATTCTTTCTCTGCATCATACCAATCGCTAAAACCATCTAATAACCCTATTTTGTCCTCCTTTTTAGGGAACTTTACAGGAGCTTTAAATGCTTGATAATATTCAAGAATATTGTTGAAAAGCGTTTCATTATCAAGCATTTTATCTAAGTTAAGATTAGGCTCAGAATCCAATTTCTTTGGATGAAACCATGACAATTCACGCACTTTATCCTCTCCTAAAAGTTTTACAAGTCGGGCATTATTAATTTCGTCTACTACATTGCCTAATAAACCATTATGGCGGCTAATTACTATTTCTGGAGTCCAAAATTCTGGAAGCGTATTTAAAACTTTAAACTCAAAGGGGAGGTCTTCGGGTTTTTGGCGTACTTCGGCTATATAAGCATTTATGCCCGACACAAAAGCTTCAATAATTTGTTTACTTCTAGGATGGTAATGTTCTAATTCGGCCTTTAAATTCCCTCTAAATTTAAACAATCTGGTTCCAACATCCCGTTTGAATTCACGTTCCCCCATTAACTCAGACATCGTACCTGTGGCTTGTCTTCGCCACATTTCAAATTGAAACAATCTGTCAGAAGCGGCAACATATCCTTGTGTAGCAAACAAATCATGCTCATTTTGAGCATAAATGTGCGAAATGCCCCATTTGTCTTTCAACACTTCTACGGGCTGTTTAAGGATTTTAAGATTGATAGTTTGAGCTATCAACGTATTGCACGTTAATGAAATTAAAAGGACTTTAAGGCTTTTCCCCATGAGTTAAATTTTAAAAGATCAAAAGTTCAAATCTATAAAAATATATTTAAAGTTCAATTATTCGTTTTTTATATCCTTATTGTTCCTTTTTAATTAATTAAAGTAAGTTTATTAACTAGAAGACAAATTTTTAATAGCGCTTTTAACCAAACCCAAGGTTATGTGCTACCAAATTGACTATTAGGCCTTATATAATTTATATTAACTTAATATTTATCTGATTCAAAACCAAAACTTCTTTTATTCCAATTAAAAAACTATATCATTCAGCCCCACTCCTAAAAGTTTAGTACAGATTTCATTGAGTTGGTTTTCGTTTCCAATAAAATGAAATGTTCGTTGGGTATGCCTTAAGGATTGGTTTCGTTTTAAAGCTATGGCAGGCGATGAACTTTCTAATTCATAAAATTGACCCAACTGTGTTCCTGCTTCGTTTTTTCCATCATTGTAGGCATTTAAAGCGTCTCCTTTGTAGGGAAACTTCTGTATTTCCCACATCGAATTCACATATTCTTTTTCACCATTATAATCGAACTGAAGAATGGTTAAAATTTTATTTAATGCATCATAGCTTCCAGCTATTGGCAATAAAGCTTCTGGAGGAACACCTATTTTCCCTCTTGAATTTGCGTCAGCCTTAAAAAACAAAACATTATATTTCTTTTTAAATCGATCTGAACTTATTTTTCCAAAATAAGAGTCATTAATTTTATCTGACATTCCTTTTTTAAATGGAATAATGATGGTGTTGTTAGGGGAAGCATTCATCATGCCTAATAACCAAATAGATAGAACCCCTTTTGATTTTTCCCAGTCAAAGTTTCCAATGTTTTTTACCTCATTTAAAGTTTGATAACCTACCCATTTCATATCTTTTAGGGATATTTTTAGTTGACTTTCGGCTTCTTCATTACTCAACAAAGCAATTTCTCTTGTTACTAAAACTTTAAACTTTGTGCCTGAATAGTTTTCGATTTCAAACTCCTTTTTAAAACTGGCTTTTTTATCTTTTTTTTCTACTAAATCATAGGAGAGTGTATCAATTACGGCAGGTGTTTGCCAATGACCAATATCAAATTTATCTCCTTTTTTAAAAAAAATAGAAAATTGTCCTCCTTCTGGCCCAAGCCAAAATCGTTCTTCTCCTCCGTAAGCATTCATATGAGCATTGAATTTACCTGAAGCAATATGCTCATGATTGATCCAGCCAAAACTTAAACCTTCGTTTCCTAAAGCAGTGCTGGTCATTACACGCGCTTGGTATTGAGGTGAAAGAATAAGTTGAGCCTCATTACTTTTTAATAGAATAAGATCTTTTTGATATCTCTTTAAAAATTCTAAATCATAACCAAATGTACCTTTTGAATACGAATTCATTGCTTTCTTTTCTGTTTGTTTATTTTCACTTTTACAACTAGCTATAAAGATAAAAATAACTAAATATTTCAAAAATTTCATTTCAATGCAAAATTTAAAATTTGCCCCTCTTTCAGTGTATATCCTTCTGGAAAAGTTTTATTAAAACTCCCAACTATTAAATTTTCTAAAGGAAGATTACCTTTTAAAACTGTTAATTTCCTTGTGAAATTCGAACCCTCTTTTTTGATTTCAATTTGGCCAAAAGCGTATCCGTTTGACCAAAAAAACGTCCCCAATTGATTTTTAAAAGACATTGATTTGTTAATTGCTGAGTATTGGAAACCCGTTAATGCAAGGGTGGCTCCCCAGCTGGTCATAGCTCGAGCATAATGGTGTCCACATTCGGCTTCATCAAAAGGGCTACGTTTTAAACCATCGTAACGGTCTCTAATATTTTTGATACACAAAAGTCCATTTTGATTTTGACCTTCGTAAAGCATTCCGATAGCAGCTGTATATTCAAACCCTGTCATTACTTCGGAGTAGTAAGGAAAAGGAATTTTTGGACGCCCTCCTCTTGGGTAACTGGCCATCAACAATGCAGACTCATCACCAAGAGCATATGATCTCATGTTATTAAAGTGGTTGAGCATTGTTGGTCGATAATTATACTTCATAATGCTTTTAAGGGTTTTTTGAACGTTTTCAGGCTTTACTAAATACCCCAAACCATATACATGAGCTATATATTGACCAATCAATTGGTCGACTAAGCACCCTTTTCCCAATTGGTAAGGGGGGTCATTAATATAGGCTTTGCCACTGGCCACTGTTTTCATCAATATATCTTCTTTTTTCTCCGCAGTTTGAATTATTTGTTCATAATATTCACCATTAAAAAGAGTTTCATCCGTAAATTTTTTACCTTTTTCAAAAAGTGTTCTACAATCAGCAGCAAAAATATGCTCTCCCATTGCTTTTGCCATTTCTTCCATGGCACGCAAGGCACCTAAATACCATATTTGCATTTGTGGATTTGGCCCATAATATTCTACATCCATTGTATTGTGTTGTACCCCTTCCATAATACCGTCTTTGTTGCCATCCCAGCCACCTTTTAGCCATGTAAATTCCATTGTCTTTTTTACAGCAGGGTACAATTGTCTAAGCAATTCATTATTTCCTGAAAGCTGCCATTCTCTATACATTCTCATAATAGTGCCCATTTGGCCATCAGCAGCTGCAGCATTATTACTTTTGGCTTTGGTTTCTAAGGGTAAGCCTACTCTGAAATTCATAAATCCTGTAGCATCTGTAGCTAAGCCAAACTCGGTTTTTCTCATAGTTTGAGCCAAGTTTCCAAACAAAAATCCAGTAGCTTGTTCATAATTCCATACGTGAGTACAGGAGCCTGCACATGAACCGTAATTGTCCATACAGCCCTCCCAGCCCATCATTGTGCCATCTTTAATCCTAAAAACCGTTTGAGAACGAAGCGTACTCAAGTTAAACAAGGCAGCTTCTTTTACGACCTTTGGCAAATCGCTTTTTACAAATGAAGTTACAAATTCCAAGGTTTTCTTTTCTAAGTCAGGCAATTTTTCCACCACCTTTTCGGCTACATCCCAAGCATCCTTGTATTCTGTTGTATAATAATTCCCGACATTTTCTGAAGACCAAGCAAAACGATTTGGGAAATGCCAGGTAATATAAAAAGTTACAATTCGACTTTGATGAGCTGGAATTTCCAACTTTACAGCTAAAGAAGCCTGGGGGTCATTATCTATTAATTTCCCCTTGTCTGTCAGTTCGCCATCGGAACTAAAATCATCCCAAAAGTCTAATAGAGCATTTTCCCAATCATTTGACCTTGAAGTACGCCGGAAAGTAACCCCACTTTGAGAAGGAGTGGTTAAAGCTATGGTTCCCCATTGTTCTGAAGTGTTTTTTACACTATCGGAATACATATAAATGCCTTGAATTTTAGCCGATTTCTTGAATACGTTCTGGTTATCATTAGCCCCAATGGGTATAACATCACCTTTCCAGTCCATTCTAGTTTTTGAGCCATCATTACCAATAAAATTTCTCATTAACCCACAAACTGAAGCTGTTACAGCGGTATTTGATATGTTTTTTACTTCATATTTCAATATGGCTATTGGAATTCCGCTTGCGTTTTCATCAGTAGGAATTAAAGGATTGAATGCTTTTAAAATAACTTGAACAGGTAGAGTAGGATCTGATAAATTTACCTGGCCAAAAGGATATGAGGCATCGAAACTGGCAAATTTAAATCTGGGAATCCCATGATTATCGACTGGCCTACCTTCTTTGTGCTCATAATCCATTACATCCAATGGTCCCATTAATCCTTTTGTATGTGTTTTTCCATTAGATTCTTTAATAAAAATTGAAAAAAAAGGAACCCCATTTCCCATTTGCCCTCCACTAAACCCTTTGGCTGGCCGGTTCATTATTTCCCAATCTTTTAGCTCGCCTTTGCCAGATAGCGAAACAGTCCCCGTGCCAATACCACCCAAAGGCAAAGCTATTCTGTATAAATGATTTTGATCATAATGTTTTAATATGGGGAATTCTTGTGCCTTTACTTTAAAAAAAAACAGGCAAATGTTTAGCAAGATTAACAGATATATTGTTTTCATTTTCGCTCTAGGTTTATTAAAATTACTATTTCATAAACTTCCATTTTATTTCTTTTGAATATCCAAAAATTTTGCCGCTAGGCACTTGGATGTCCTCTCCTTTTAAATTGCCTTGTTTATCTTTTATTACTGAAAGTTTTGTAAAAGAAAATTCTCCTTTCTCAAAATTGAAAGTAACTCCGTCGTCATCATATAGATTAAAACTACTAGGCTTCTCACCATAATGCCGAACCTCTAATTGCAATATCTCTCCTGATTTAGGAGCTTGAAGATGAGAGGATGCCATAGGAATAATTCCACCATCTTTAACAAACAATGGAATTTTGTCCAAAGAAGGAGTTATAGTGATTGATTCATTCTCTCCAACAAATTTGCCCGTATAAAAGTCGAACCATTTCCCGCTAGGTAGCAAAACTTTTCTGCTTTTTTCACCAGCAAACATGGGAGCAACTAACAAATTATCTCCCATCAAATACTGGTCTTTTATGTCTTTTTTTAAACTCATTGCATAGGGATTTTGCGTAGCATCTAATTTTCCTTCTTCTATTATTGATTTAAAACCAAACCCATCAACCAAATTCATAGCTCTAAATGGAGGTATACCTTCAAAATGGTATTGAGCAAACGTGGTGTATAAATAGGGTAAAAGCTGCATTCGTAAATTCGCTACTTCGTTTACGGCTTTTTCCACTTCAGGGAAAGTCCAAGGCTTGGTACCATCAGCCCACGCATTTAGCATGGCCATTGGAGAAAAACAAACAGATTGCATGCGTCTTACCCATTCTTCAGCCGATGCTGACGCACGTACTTCTGGCGTCCACAAAACTCCAATAAAACTACTGTTTACCAAGGCGGTAATAAAGTCTTTATGACTATAATAGTCATTGTATATCACGTATGGAAAATTACTAGACCCCGCATTAGATCCTCTTACCAATCCATAGGTACGCTTATTAATTTCTTTAAACCAACTTCCCGTCATGTTTTGTATCATTGAGCCATAGGTCTGTCTCATTTGTTCGGCATCTATTCCTGAAGGAAAAGTAGCGACGTCGGGCCATACCCAATTATCATAGCCATCCACTTCATCAATTTTATAGCCACCAACACCTAAATTCAAATGGTTCTTTAAAAAATGCTCTTTGAAATATTGACGGGTTTGGTCCAAAGTAAAATCGGGGACAATGCCATTCCAAACGGTATGAGAGCCTGAAAGTTCTTTAACTTTGGGGTAAAGAGATGATTTTGGAGAAACGTAGGGGTTAAGCCATAAATTAGCACTTATCCCTTTTTTTGCCAAGCTATCGAGAAAACCTTTTGGATTGGGAAAACGTGTTTTATCCCACTCAAAAGTACATGGGTAAGACATGCTATGCCAACCAGGCTCAACTCCAATAAAATCGAGAGGGAAATTATGCTCTTCAAAACTTTTTACTTCTTTCAAAATATCTTCTTGTGAAAAAAGTGTTGGAACACGCTGCGTGAATCCTAAGCCCCATTTGGGCGGCAAATATCCTCCTCCATTCATCAAATTGTAGCGTTGAATTACATTCATAGGAGTGGGTCCTCCAAAAACATAAATAGTAGCTCCATCAGCAGGTATCAAAATTTCAACAGCATCAGAGTAGGGTTGTGAAGACCAATTTTTGTCGGTATTTCGGTCGCTCAAAATTGGAGGATTTTGAGCGTCGGTTCGCACCCCAGTGCCTGCATAAACAGTGATGTATCTTGCTGCATCTATTAATACGCCGTAGCCTTTAGACGAAACATAAAAAGGCACTGGGGCGTGTGTTCGGCCATTGTCTTTGCCTCCATAATGATCCATATGAAGATTTAAAATACGACCTCTCTGATTGACAGATTGAAAATTAAGACCTAATCCAAATAGCTGCTCTTCCTTTTCTAATGGAAACTTTAAATAGGTTTTATGATCAATAACCTTTATGTCAATTTCTATTTTTGAGAATGGAAAAGAGGTTTGGGGTAAATTTGCCATGCCCTTTATATTAGGCTTTGCATCTGCAGCACTTAAAAGGCTAATTTTTTCTGGTTTTCCTGCCACAGCTTTCCAAACACTGGGATATACCAATTCCCATTGAACTTTTGTTTGTGCAAGCGAAAAATAAAAAGGAAACAGTAAAGTTATAAGAAAAGCTATTTTCATTTTAATAATAAAATTAAAAACCAATTATTTCTCCTTATCAAACATAGCCACGGCATCTTTGTCATTATATTCTACCATTAAAGCTCGAAGTTCTTTTTTCATATCCGAAATCAAAGTTTTATGTTTTGGATTGTCATACACATTTAACATTTCGTCAGGGTCAGTCTTAAGGTCAATTAATTCCCAAAAACTACCTTTACCATAAAAATAAATTAACTTATATCGCTCACGTCGAATACCATAATGCGGCATAACCCTATGTGGCTGTGGGTATTCATAATAATGATAATACATTGATTTTCGCCAGTCTTTGGGCTTAGGCCCACCTGAAACTAACGGCATTACAGATTTACCTTGCATATCAGAAGGAATTGGCACTCCCGCGATGTTTAAAATAGTTGGGGCAAAATCTATATTAACCACCATGTCGTTGACTACCGTTTTGGGCTTCACAACTTTTGGATATCGCATCACAAATGGCATCCTGAGAGATTGCTCATACATAAAACGTTTATCATACCAACCGTGTTCTCCTAAATAAAAACCTTGGTCAGAAGAGTATATAACAATGGTATTTTCAGCAAGTCCAGATTTATCAAGATAGTCTAAAACCCTTCCGATGTTTCGGTCCAACGAAAGCACACATGCCATATAATCGTGCATATACCTTTGATATTTCCAGAGGGCCTTTTCTTTTTCATTCATTTTAAGTGTATCCATTTTTGCATTTTCTGCAACATAATATTCATCCCATGCTGCCTTCTGCTCTTTGTTCATACGCTTCATAATGCCTGTTTGGTCTGCATTTACTTTTACATCCCAGTCCCAACGCAAATCTTTTACTTCCATTTGTTGATGGGCCGCTGCTTTTCTTGTTTCATATTTATCAAAGAAAGTAGTAGGAACTGCAAATTTTTTCCCGTCAAAAGCATGAAGATCTTTAGTGTCAGGTTGCCATTCCCGATGAGTGGCTTTATGCCCAATTACCAAACTAAAAGGTTTGGATTTGTCCCTTCCTTTATCTAACCAACCGAGGGCTTCATCAGTGATAATGTCTGTTACATATCCTTCTTTATGCTCTTTAGTATTATCCATTTTAATAAAATCAGGATTATAATAATGACCTTGCCCAGGCAAAATTTTCCAATAATCAAAGTATTTTGGATTGTTATTGATGTGCCATTTACCAATCCATGATGTGGCGTATCCATTTTCTTGCAAAGTTTTGGGAAACATGGGTTGTTTTGTGTCAATAATTGTTTTATCACTATTATCATACTGTCCATTTAGATGGTTATATTTTCCTGTTAATAAAACCGCACGACTAGGCCCACAAATTGAATTTGTACAAAAGCTATTGTTAAAAATAGCTCCTTCTTTAGAAATTCGATCTATATTGGGTGTTTTTACGTGAGGGCTTCCATATGCACTAATTCCTTGCAGGGCATGGTCATCAGAGAAAATCATAATGATATTTGGCTTTTTAGGCTCTTCTTTTTTAGCTGAAAATAAGCTAATTGCAATAAGAAAAATGAACAATAGTTTTTTCATGATAAGGTTGAATTATTTTATATTTAAAGACTGCTTCTCTAATTCTTCAATAGTCCACGGCTCAGTCCTGTCGGAATGTTGCTCTCTAATTTTTTTAACATCGGCTACTTGAACTACTGCTGTTTGGCGGCCTTTGTCAACTCTTACAGATGTGCCCACAAATTCATATCTAATATAGCTTACAATGGAAGCCACCCATTCATCAGAATTGTCATTCATCGCCAACATAACGCTCGGATAAGTTTTGCCTTCAATCGGACCCTTTAAACCATGAAGCAAAATTCGAATGGCAATATCTTTATCAGCATTCATATGTTTGGCACCTCTTAAAGCAGGAGCAGCATTTGTAGGCAGACCTTTACCGTCGGGTCCATGACAAGCAATACATAAGGATCTATATATTTCGCCACCGGCTAAAATCAATTTTCTTTCTGGAGGAGAAAATCCTGCAAGTTTTATTCCGTAAATCTTTGCATCTTCATTTTTTTCAATACTCTTCTTTGTATTATTAATCATTTGGTTATCATGATTTTGAGCCAATAGTTCTTGCACTATCTGTTTCGCTTCAGCTGTTTTATTAGACCCCAAAGACAATAAAATTTGAGTTTTAACATCATAGCTTTCATCAGCTATGAGTTTGCCTATTTGGGCAATCATAGCTTTATCATTTTGTTTTAAAAAAATCTCTGAAATCCAAATAGCAGCTTTTCTAACTTGAGAATCTTGATCGTTTAATGCACTTACAATTGTATTTTTATCAATAGCACTCAAGCCCTCTAAGGTCCAAAGGGCATGAATTCTACCTAGTGAAGAAACTCCACCTATCTTGCTTGATGCCATGGCTTTCAATGCTGGAATAACAGATTTGTCACCTAATGCTATAATTTGTTTTTGAGCATTATCACGCCACCATCCATTAGGATGATCAAGATAAGTTAAAAGCGATTTAGCCGGTTTATCCAGCATTTTGGGTCTTGGCCCAGGCTTAAAATCATCGTGTACCAAACGCCAAATTCTCCCTCGTTGATTTACATTTGCTATCCCATAATAGTCAATTTTATTTCTCAAAAAAGTTCCTTTTTGTGTCCAATTTGACTCTTGAATGATACCCCGACTCATATCTACAATATATAGGCAACCATCTGGGCCAGTGTAAAGATTATTAGGTCTAAAATAAAAATCAGTACTAGCAATAAATTCTTTTTTATCATAGACATTTTCTAGTTGGGTTTTACCTTTGTTGTTTATGACTTTAGCTCGCCTGATGATTCGTGCTACTGGTTCGTTAATCAGATAATCTCCTACTAAATCTTTCGGTAGTCTATCGCCCCTGAAAATAACTTGGCCATTTGCCGCTGTAAAATGATTAAGTGTGCTATCAGGTCGTAAACGAGATGGTCCTCCTTGTACTTCTGGATTTGGAATTAAAGACCAAACTGGACTGAAATCCTTCTCACTATAAGCATCTGAAAACTCTAAGGAACCATATTTTGGGTTGATTTGAAAACCACAGCCTGCGTTTTCACCTCCACCCCGACTAAAATACAATCTACCAAAATTGTCGTGAGTTAGTCCCCATTGCCCATTCGAACCACTTGGCATAGAATCTGCTTTTAAAATTCCATTTTTATATCTAAATCTTACAGCGTCATAGGTTTGATAAATATAATTATCCAGATTCCAGTCGAGCCCACTTCTTTGATGTTCTAAATTACCCCCAGCCACTTTTCCCACAATATATGCGGGCTTTTTTAAATCGGCAATTCCGTCCCCATTTGTGTCTTTATAACTATATATATCATAAGTATCGGTTTCATTTACAAAAAGCTCGTGATTAACACATAATATCATTCGAGGTAACAAAAGGTCCTTAATAAAAACAGAGCTTTTGTCCATTTTTCCGTCATTATTTGTGTCTTCCAAAAGCATAATTCGACTTTTCTTCTTTTTGGTGTCTGTTCCGTCTGCGTCTTGCGTGTAGGTTTCCATTTGAGCAACATACATTCGAGCGTCTCCGTCCCAAGCTATGGCGACTGGCTCCTTAATCATGGGTTCACTCGCTACTAATTCCATGTGATAACCAGGTGGAACATGAAATGCTAAAAGACTCTGTTCTGGTGAAAGGGCTGGAGGTATTAGAGGATTTAAACTATCTCCTAAGGAAAAATAACTAGAATGATTTGTGACATTTGAAGGAAATCCAACATTAAAAAACATTAAAAAACCTAAAAAAGAAATTAGAGAAAATAAAAAAAAAGAATTTTTCATCAATTAAAACGAGAATATTTAAGGTGAAAGTTAAAAGATTTTTTGGGAAATTAGAATGTTAAAAAAGATAATGGGCTATTAAAACCAAAAATTGAATTTTTTAAACATTTTATTGACAAATATAAACTAAAAAAACAAACTTGATTTAGCTTTAAAAGACAATTATTTAAATAGTTGAACTTTATTATAAGGTCTTTATTTTAAAAATTTCATTCTCAAAAAAAATACCCATTACTATTTTACTATTCGTTGAATGCAAAAACTTAGCTTACAGAAATTTGTCTAAGATTCATATCGATTTAATTTTGTGAAACGGTAATAAAATGAAACCTAAAAAAAATAAAAAATTTCAGTAGTTTTGTTTCGAGTTGCAAAGAATATCAAAGGGGATCAACAAATGGAAATAAAAAAATTTAAAGATCAAAAAGAACTTTCAAATGAAGTAGCCAATTATATTATTTCATTAGTAAAAGCAAAACCAAATGCTACAATTGTTTTGACATCAGGCGATACACCTAAAATGGCGTATCAACTAATCGCACAAAAAGCAAAAATTAATGACTTTAAACAAGTGACTTTCATAGGACTAGACGAATGGGTTGGTATATCTCCCCAATCAGAGGGAAGCTGTAGGTATATTGTAGAAGAAAATCTCTTGAAACCACTTGGGATACAAGCATCCAATTATACTTTTTTTGATTCTCTAACCAACGATTTAGAATCTGAATGTAAAAGGATAGATAATCTCATTTTTGATAAGGGCGGTTTAGATTTTATTCTAGTTGGAATTGGCCTAAATGGCCATTTGGGATTAAACGAACCAGGTTCCCCTTTTGAATCGTATTGCCAAGTAACAGATCTACAAGAAATAACCATAGTGACTGGCCAAAAATATTTTTCTTCTTCCACACCACTCAAAAAGGGAATTACAGTTGGATTAAAACATCTTTTGGAAGCTAAAGTAGCAATGATTATGGCCAGCGGAGAAAAGAAAGCTGAAATAATAAATCGAACTGTCACAGAAAAAATTAGTGAAAGTTTACCTTCCACTTGCATTAGAAAACACAAGAATGGATTACTTTGGATAGACCAAGCCGCAGCTAAAAATCTTGAATGAAAATACATGAAAGAATAATGACTTTAAATGAATTACTTAAGAAAGATTTTAGTCCAGAAATAGTATTTCTGACCTCCCGAAGTGGCGGAGCAGGTGGACAGAATGTGAACAAAGTAGAAACAAAAGTGGAACTAAGATTTAAAATTGAAGCCTCTGTGCTACTAAATGAAAATCAAAAACAAAAAATAAGAAAAAAATATAATAATCAGATAAACCAAGAAGATGAATGGTTAATTGTATCTCAAGAAAGTAGGTCTCAATTAAAAAATAAATCTTTGGCAATCAAACGATTTAAAGAATTATTGAAAGATGCTCTTACTATTCCAAAAGATAGAAAACCTACCCAGCCATCTAAAGATACGATAGAAGACCGCCTTAAAAGCAAAAAGTTATTGGGATTAAAAAAAGAAAATCGAAGTAAAATTAATCTTCCTGAATAAATATTAATTATCTAAAAATAATTCAAAATGAGAAATCTATCTTTCATAATTTCCCTAATTCTTTTAAGTTTAATTGCTTGCCAAAAAAAGAAAAGTATAAATTTTACTAAAATAAAAGTAGGCGAATCTTTGGTTAATTCCTTAGAAGGAAACCCTTCAACGGGCTATAGTTGGCAATATGAAGTTTCCGACCCAGACAAAGTGGATATTTCAGCAGAAATGATAGATGAAAACAAAGACATGTTGGTAGTAGGTGCACCCGTTAAAATGAATTTCACTATAACTGGCAAAAAAAAAGGCGAAACAATTATAATTTTTTTATACAAAAGAACTTGGGATAAAGATGTTGCTCCTTTAAAATCTGATACACTAGCTATTAAAGTTGGCTAAAAAAAAGTAATGAAAGTTTGTATTAATCTTTGATTTTGCGTTAAACAATTAGAGCAAAATATAAATTGATATTGAAAGTTTGATTCACATTACAAAATATCCATACAACAAAAAATACCTTGCGAATTATCCCTTAATTTAAAACCAAAATCTTTACTTTCACTCCGCTAAAGGCCGAATTTCCTGTTAATTTATCAATTACTTTTTCATCAGAAAGGTCGTTAATACTTACCCCAGGATAATTTTCAGCTACTTGCATTTTTATTCCTTTTCGATTGTGTCCATATCCGTGAGGCATAGAAACCACACTCGGCATTATGTCACTGCTCATTTCAATCGGTATCAATACTTCTCCCACTCTTGATTTAACTTTAACTACCTGTCTATTTTGAAGTCCAAGTCGTTCCATATCTTCGGGGTTTATCATTAAAGTACAGCGGTTTTTACCTTTCATCAATTTGCTTGAATTATGCATCCATGAGTTATTGTCACGCAAATGTCTGCGGCCTATTAGCCAGAAATCATCTCCATTTTTGTCCAAGTAATCTTTTTTAGAGGCTTCTAACCTTTCCAAATCACCGACAAATAATTCAGGACAAAGATTAATGTTCTGTTTTAACCTATTGGGCAAAACAGATTTCAATGGTCCAAGATCAATTCCATGTGGATTTTCAAATAATGCCTCCATCGACAGTTTATGTGGGCCATATTTTAAACCTAAATCCAATTTTACTTCTGGCGGAACAATTTCTTGGATTTCGCCTAAAAATATATTTCTAAGTTCTTGAAAAATCTCCCAATCATATTTTGCACCTGTAGCTTTTTCAAAAAGTCTTGGACTATATTTGGCAGTATTTCTAACGGCCAAATTATGAAAAGTCAAATCATAATGTGAATTTTCTAGTCCTGTAGCTGGTGGTAGAATCAAATCTGCATGTCGAGTAGTTTCATTTAAATAAATATCTATAGAAACCATAAAATCCAAAGACGCAAAGGCCCTATCAACCTGCTCACCATTGGATGTAGACAGAACAGGATTTCCACAACTGGTTATCATCATTTTTATTTGCCCTTCCCCTTCCGTAAGCATTTCTTCTGCCAAAGCAGCCACTGGCAATTCACCCAAAAACTCGGGATATTGACTGACACGACTTTTCCACCTTCCAAATCTGTCTTTTGGCTTTGATGGCCCAACAAAATCAATTGCAGGTAGAGTAAACATTGCACCACCTGTTTTGTCGAGATTGCCCGATATTATATTTATAACATTGATAATCCATAAACATAATCCACCGAAAGATTGTGTAGAAACACCCACCCTTCCATAACAAACGGCTGAAGGTGCATCTACAAATTCTTTCGCTAATTGTTCAATTTTATCAATAGAAATTCCAGATAATGCTTCTATTTGGCTTAAATCAAAATTCTCCAAAATTCTCTCCAATTCTTCCTTTCCATCCACATTACTATTTAGCAATATGGTAGATTTATAATCCATTATGGCTTTTAAAAATGCTAAAAGAAAATAGGCATCTGTGTTTGGTTTAATAAAAATATGCTCAGATGCATGTTTAGCTGTTTCAGTTTTTCTTGGGTCAATAACCACAAACTTACCATTTCGGGTTCTTATTGCTTCCAGCCTTTTTGCAACGTCCGGAACACTCATCATACTGCCATTGGAAGCTAAAGGATTGCCCCCAATTATTAGCATGTAGTCGGTATGGTCAATATCTGGCACCGGCAAGAGCATAGGATGTCCATACATAAGCCATGAAGCAAAATGGTGAGGCAGTTGATCAGTGGATGTTGCAGTAAACATGCTTTTAGTTTTCAACAATTTGAAAAACTCTGAAGCAAACATCGTCGTTCCTAAATTGTGAATGGAAGGATTTCCTTGGTAAACGCCCACTGCGTTTGGTCCAAACTTTTCCTGTGTTTCTTTAATTTTTGCAATGCATAATTCATATGCTTCCGACCAATCTATTTGGATCCAACTCCCATTTTCTGTCTTTTTCAAAGGAAACTTAAGTCTGTCGGAATCTAAATAGATGTCTTTCAGACCATTAGCTTTAGGGCAAATATGCCCCCGACTAAATTTGTCTTCAAAATCTCCTTCTATTTTTATGATTTCTTGGTTTTCATGTGTGATTTTTAAGCCACACATGGCTTCGCACAAATTGCAGGTTCTGAAATGGATTCCCATCGTTTTTAGGTTGATTTGAAAACAAATTAACACTTTTTTAAGTGTTTTTCAATTAATTATTTAATTATGTCAAAATCTTAAATTATTCTTACTTAGCAATTTTCTTATTATATTTAAATTTTTAATATTATACTCTTATTATATGAAAAAGCTAAACCTTCTCTTATGTATTGCACTATTTTTTTTATTTCAAAAATCATTTGCTCAAACTAACACAGAGCAACTATCAAAAATTAAAGCAGCATTACCTATAATAGACCAAATATGTAAAGAAAGCGTAGAGAAAAATCACCTTCCCAGTCTGGTTTATGGACTAATTGTAAATGGAGAGATTTTTCATTTCAATGCGATGGGTCTTACAAATACTGAAAAAAAGATCCACGCAAATAATAAATCAGTTTATAGAATTGCATCTATGTCAAAAAGTATAACGGCTATGGCGATTATGCAACTAAGAGATGCTGGTAAATTGCAATTAGACGATGCCGCACATAAATACATACCTGAGTTAAAAAATCAAAAATTCTCATCCGATTCTCCTGAAATAACAATCAGACATTTATTAACTCATGCAGCAGGTTTTCCAGAAGATAACCCATGGGGAGACAGACAATTGGGGATTTCAGATGAAACTATGCTCAAAATGTTTAAAAAAGGCATATCCTTTTCTACCTCACCTGGCACAGCCTACGAATACAGCAATATGGGTTTTGCGATGCTGGGTTACATAATTAAAAAAGTTAGCGGTGAAACGTACCAAAATTATACGATAAAGCACATTTTATTACCATTAGGAATGAAAGATACCTATTGGGATTATGTTAAGGTGCCAAAAAACCAATTGGCTTTAGGATACCGTTGGCTCAATGACAGTTGGGTAGAACAACCAATGCTTGGCGACGGAGCCTATGGTGCTATGGGTGGAATGTTAACCACTATAGAAGATTTTGGAAAATATACTAGTTTCCATTTATCCGCCGCTCCTTCAAATTTGCCCGAATCTAAGATATTAAAAAGAAGTTCTTTACGAGAGATGCAACAACCTTGGAATTTTAGTTCATTAAATACTGAGAATAAAAATGTTCAAGGGGGTTCTTGTCCAGTAGTTTTAGCATATGGTTATGGATTACGTTGGGGGAAAGATTGTAAACAAAATATTAATATAGGACACAGTGGTGGCTTGCCTGGTTTCGGTAGCAACTGGAAGATTTTGCCACAATACGGGATTGGATTTGTGTCATTTGCCAATAGAACCTATGCCCCAGCAAGTGCATTAAATACTCAAATATTAGATACTTTAATAGCCCTCGCAAATTTAAAACCCCAGCTACCAGTGGTTTCAGATATTCTTAAACAACGTCAAAAACAATTATTGAATTTGTTGCCTTCTTGGGAAAAAGCTGAAGTTTCTGGAATTTTTGCGGAAAATTTTTTTCTAGATTATTTCACAAAAAGTCTTAAAAATGAAGCCGAAAGTGTTTACGAAAAGGCTGGAAAAATAAGAAATATTGGTGCAATAATACCTGAAAACAATCTAAGAGGGTCATTCTTATTAGAATGTGAGTTCACAAATATCAAAATTAGTTTTACTCTTTCTCCAGAAAACCCAGCATTAATCCAAGAATATCATATTAACAATATTCCTAAAGATTAAGCCAAAATTTTATTTAAATTAATGCAAAAAAATGCTCATTATTTTTTTTAAAAATTCAAATGAAATAATTGAACATAACAATAATTTATATAAAGCAAAAATTATCTCTATTGAAACCTAGGATTTAAACAAATAACATCACACTTAAGTGGTTTTTGCAGTTTATAATTATTCAGCTCAAATTCTTTAGAAAGAAAATCTATTTCTTTATCGGTTTCGACTACTTTTTTGATAATTGACAATGGTTTTCTTAAGCCATTTAATAACATAGTTTTATTGTTTTTATCAATTATGCGAATAAAATAATTAGCACTCATAGGAAAGTGGCCAGTAACTATAATTTTATAAAGTTTTTCTTCTTTTCCTCCCCAATCCGATTCAAAAGCAGGATCAAAATCCACTTGAGATAAAACTGCTTTTTCTGGCAACACGACAATTCCATTTTTTATTTTTGAAAGCACTTGAAGGTATAAATCATTGGCATTAAAATAGCCATTTTGTTTTAAATATTTATATTTATATTCTGCTTCAAAAGTGGTGTTTTGTTTCTCATTTCTTACTATTCCTTTTTCCAAATTGTAGGCATCCATCATTTGTGTTTCATTTTTTAAGTTTAAATAGTCACTAGATTTTAGAAACCACCCTACATAAAAAACA
>DAIQBE010000006.1:0-21141 GCA_036781325.1 Leadbetterella sp.
AACAGATAAGTTTGGCAAAATTCTTGATTACATAAAATTGCATCCAAATGAATGTAGCTTGAAGCAAATAAAAGAAAAATTGATTTTTGTAGCCGATCACGCTCCAAATATTGATAAAGTTGGCACTTTGTTTGATAGAATTATTACATTCATAGAAGATAAGAAGTAAATTTTTAAACTATTTTTGCGAATAAAATCGCTGAAACCAAATAAATTTTAGAATGAAGAGATTAATTTTAGGTGTATCAATTCTTGCACTTTCTCTTTTTGTAGCTACTTCTTGTAGCAAAAGTAAAAAGACATCTAGTTTAAATCCAGGCAAAAAAAGTAGAACCACGGGTTCCGCTTATGCCAAAAAGGGAAAAGAGGGCTTTCAAGTAGCCGCATTCGCTGGCCAGCCAGCAGGACCGAATATGGTTTTTATTGAAGGGGGTAGATTCACAATGGGCACATTAGAAGAAGATGTGACTTACAGCCGTGACAATCTTGAAAGAACAGTAACTGTGGCTTCGTTTTACATGGATGAAACAGAAATAGCCAATATTGATTGGTTAGAATACCTTTATGCAGTTCAAAAAGATTCTACTAGAGAATTTTATACCTCTGCTCTTCCTGATACTACTGTTTGGGCAAACGAAATGTCATTTAACGACCAGTATGTGGATCAGTACTTACGTTATCCCGGTTTTAGAAGCTTTCCTGTTGTAGGTGTTTCGTGGTTACAAGCTAATGATTACTGTAAATGGAGATCTGGTGTTGTAAATGCAGGCCTTGCTCAAAAATATGGTGACAGCCAAGGAAAAAAGAAGGGTTTAAAACTTCCATTCGGAAAAAAGAAAAAAGGAAGTTCTTCTGCTGTTGCTGAGGTGAAACAAGCTGGAGGCCGAGTTCCAATTGAAACAGGTATAAATATTCCTGACTTTAGGCTTCCTACGGAGGCTGAATGGGAATATGCAGCAAAGGGTATGATTGGAACACAATATATTGATGAAAACCAATCAAACCAAAGAATTTATCCTTGGGATGGCTCTGCAATGAGAAAGTCAAGAGGTAAAAATAAAGGTGATATGATGGCTAACTTTAAAAGGGGTAGAGGAGACTATGCCGGTATTGCAGGTAAACAAAACGACAAAAACATAATTACTGCCGAGGTATATTCATTTGTTCCTAACGACTTTGGTTTGTACCAAATGGCGGGTAATGTCAACGAATGGGTTTATGACCTTTATAGGCCTAATTCTTACCAAGACTTCAATGATTTAAACCCGATTCGTAGAAGCGACTTCCAAGACGAAGCCAAAAACTACGACAAGGAACACTTTAACTCTTTGATTGACAACAAAATGAGAGTATTTAAAGGCGGTTCGTGGAACGACGTAGCCTATTGGTTGTCCCCCGGCACAAGAAGATATATCATTCAAGATTCTTCCACTGCATCTATTGGCTTCAGGTGTGCTATGATATCAGTAGGGCCAAAAGGAAAGAAGAAACTATAAATTTATAAGTAATTTCAATTATAACAATAGCCTTTGCTCTAATAAGCAGAGGCTATTGTTATAATAATGAGTTCCGAGCAGCCATTATCTAACAATACCTTCCCCGCCACCTCTAAGGTGGATCCTGTCGTTAAAACGTCATCCACCAACGCAATTCTTTTATTCTTTATTTTAGAACTATCAGAAAGCTCAAAAACGCCTTCAATATTCTTAAATCTTTTAAATCTGCTCCCTTTTTTTGTTTGAGACTCCGTAAATTTAGTTCTTACTAGCAATTTAGTTTCAAATGGTACATTTAGTGCATCTGAGAGACCTATGGCGAAATGATCCGCTTGATTATAGCCCCTTATTTTCTGTTTGTCTATATGGAGAGGAATTCCTATAATTAAATCTATTTTCTGACTTAAATTAACACTTTTTAATTCGTTTCCATATAATTTTCCAAGATATTCTGCTAATTCGGGCTTATTTTTGTATTTCAATGCATGCAAAATGTTTTGCACTTTGCCTTTCTTACTAAATTTGTAATAAGCAAATGTCGATGAAACATTTAATTTGCCCCAAAACTTTCTATCTATCAAGTCGGTTTCTTGATTATGCGAGTTGGTTTTGGGTAAGTTTAATAAACATTCTAAGCACAAATGAATCTCTTGACCCTGAAGAGGGTTTTCGCATGAAACACAAAGCCTAGGATAAAATAAGTCAAGAAGAGATTCTAAATATTTATTCATGAAACTAAAGTAGAAAAAAATGAATGTGGAAATCAAAGATAATCAAGAAATATGGAACAATTTAATTCGTTTTCTTACACAAAGCCTTGGTAAAAAGCCAAGTGATTTAAAAGCCGTGCTTTTTTTAATTGGAGTTCAAGAACTAGGGAAAGGCAATATTAGATTTTCAAAAGAAGAAAAGCAAGATTTAATTCATATTGCCACTTGTAAAGTATTAAGTTATGGAGGATATTATAGTTTAGAAGGGCTTGATTCAGACACATGGCCACATTGGAAATTGGAAAAACCATTGCCTCCTTTTGATCTAATAAACCAAGAAAGCCTTTTAAAGCACTATACAATTGAATATTTTAGAACAGAAATAGGATTACATATTTGAACACAAAACAAGCCCATATGGCTTAATATTTAAACCATTCATTGTTTTAATTAATTTTATGAAAATTTATACTTTTAATGTCAATGGAATTCGATCGGCCCTGAACAAAGGCTTAGAAGATTGGATAAAGTTAGAAGACCCTGACATTTTGTGTTTTCAAGAAATAAAGATTTCTGAAACCGAGTTGGTAGATCCTATTTTTAGAGCAATGGGCTATTTTTGTTTTTGGTATCCAGCCCAAAAAAGGGGATATTCTGGTGTGGCTATCTTAAGCAAAATCAAACCTAATAATATACAATATGGATTTGGTATTCAACAATACGACATGGAAGGAAGGGTAATAATTGCAGATTATCCCTCTTTTAGTGTTATGTGTGCTTATTTTCCTTCTGGAACAACCGGGGAGGCTCGACAAGATATCAAAATTCAATTTCTTGACGATATTTATTCTTATATTCATTCTCTTGAACAAAAAAAGAAACAGCTATTCCTTTGTGGGGATGTAAATATTTGTCACAATGCTATTGATATTCACAATCCAAAATCTAATGCCAATACTTCAGGTTTTCTTCCTGAAGAAAGAGCTTGGGTTGGCAAGTTTATTGAGAGTGGATTTGTAGATTGTTTTAGGCAAACAAACAAGTTGCCACATCAATATTCGTGGTGGTCATATAGGGCAGGGGCAAGGAGTAAAAATCTAGGTTGGCGAATAGACTATATATTTGCTAGTCAAGAAATTAGCCATAAAATTTTGAACGCCAAAATCCATGCTGCTGTTGTAATGTCAGACCATTGCCCAGTTTCGTTAGAAATAGATATATAAATTAAACACCGATTGTGAGATATTATTACAACATGCTGATTATTAATGTTTTATTAAATGAAAAACACTAAAGAAATAAATTCGCTAATCGAAAAGATAGCAGAATATAAGAAAAAGTACTATAAAAATCTAATTTTTAAAGGCTTGTTGTTGGGGTCTGGGCTTGTCTTGGGCTCTTATATTTTTATTAACTTCCTAGAGTTTTTTGGTAGATTCGGATCTACCTTTAGAGCAGTTCTTTTGGTAACATTTTTAATGGTTGCGGCTTACACATTATTTTTCTTAATTCTTAAGCCGATCTTCTTTCTTCTTAAAATAAATGAACCCCTAACAGATATAAAAGCTGCAAACCAGATTGGCCAATTTTTCCCAACAATAAAAGACAAACTTTTAAACACACTTCAGTTAGCTAATTCTGATGTAGACAATGCTCTTTTAGAGGCAAGTATTGTTCAAAAAACAAAAGAATTAAGACTTGTTAAATTTGCAGATGCAGTAAACCTTAATGAAAACAAAAAATATTTAAAATATGCACTGCCACCTCTCATCGCAATACTTCTAATTTCCGCCATTTCCCCTTCTTTTTTTAAAAGCACGGAACGAATTGTATTTTTCAAAAAAAACTTTGTGGATCCGGCACCATTTCAATTCGAAATATTAAATAATAACTTAGAAGCTATAAAAAATGAAGATTACACCTTAAAACTTCGTTTAATAGGAAATGTATTACCAGAAGATGTATATCTGATTTATAAGGATCGAAAATTTAAAATGAATATCCAAGATCCTAGAAATTTCAACTTTACTTTCTCAAAAATTCAAGACGAAACAACTTTTTATTTCCTAGCTGCTGGATATAAGTCTAGCTCTTATAATTTAGCTTTAATAGCTAGACCAAGTCTTTTGTCATTTAATGTTTCATTAAAGTATCCCAATTATTTAAATAAATCTTCTGAAGAATTTGATAATGTAGGAAATTTAATTGTCCCAGAAGGAACACAAATAGAGTGGAAATTTAAAACCAATGACACTGATTCTTTAAATGTTAAATTTGACAATTTAAATTCAATTAATGTCACCAAAGGAATTTTCACAGATTTTAGTTTCATTAAAAAATTACGTCAATCAGCAAATTATAACATAAATCTTACAAACAAATTTTCAAAAAACGCAGACAAAATTTCTTATTATGTAAATGTAATCCCCGACAAATTTCCTCAAATTAATATCGAACAAATTAAGGATACTACACTATACAACTATATTGGAATTGGTGGAAACATTTCAGACGACTATGGTTTAAGTGACTTTAAATTCTATTATAGAAAAAAAGGTGATAAAGACAGAAGCCCTTTTAAAACAGTAGATATACCTTTCAACAAAACCTCCCTTTCACAAACATTTTTTTACCAAATAAATATTGAGACTATTGGACTAAACAAAAATGATGCATTAGAATATTATCTACAAATATCTGACAATGACGGAGTAAACGGTCGAAAATCATCCAAAACAAATCTGATGAATTTTGAGATGCCTACTGCACAAGAATTTGATAAAGAAATAAATAAACAAGTTAAAAAAACAGAAGATAAATTTGAAGATTTACTAAAAAAGTCCAAAGAATTTAAAAAAGGATTAGACGAACTCGAGAAAGATTTAAAAAAGAAAACAGAACTAGACTTTCAAGACAAGAAAGAAATAAACGATCTACTAAAGAAAAAAGAAGACTTGTTAAAAGAACTAAAAGAACTTCAAAAAGAATTAGACGACCTAAAAGACAAACAAAACAGATTTGATAAACAAAGCCCTCAATTATTAGAGAAAATGGAAATGCTTCAAAAGCTAATGAACGAACTCATGAAAAACGAAGAGAACAAAAGCTTAGAAGAAATGAAAAAAATGTTGGAGGAACAGTTAGATGAAAAATCACTAGACAAATTGAATGATATTAAAAAATCAGAAAGAAACTTAGAAAAAAATATCGATAGAACACTTAGTCTCTTCAAAAACCTCCAACTGAAACAAAAAGTAGAAGAGGCAGTAAGAGAACTAGAAAAACTTGCCGAAAAACAAGAATCTCTAGCAGAAAAAACAGAAAATGACAAAGAGGCACAAAAAGAAGAGTTAAAAAAAGAGCAAGAAAAACTAAATAAAGAATTTGAAGAAAAGAAGGAAAAAATGAAAGACATCGAGAAAATGAGCAAAGAGCTCAAAAAAGATGTAGACACACAAAAAGACCAACAGGAAGAAATAGAGAAAGAACAAGAAAAAGCAAAAAAAGAAATAGAGAAAGAAAATAAGGCCGAAGCGGCAAAAGCACAAAAAAAAGCAGCAAAGTCAATGAAAAAAATGGCTGAAGAAATGGCTGACCAAATGAAAGGTGCAGAAATGAAACAATTGGATTTAGATATAGATGCCCTTAGAGATATTCTAGAAAACCTTGTAAAGATATCCTTCGATCAAGAAAAAGTAATGAAAGGTTTTAAGTCTATTTCGGTGTCAGATCCAAAATTTATCCCACTTTCACAAGAACAACTCAAAATTGCAGATGACTCAAAAGTTATTGAAGATAGTTTATATTCTTTAGCAAAAAAGGTAATGCAAATCGAAGCCTTTGTAACAACTGAAGTAACTGAAATGAAAAACCATATTGACGAATCTGTCAAATATATTAGAGAAAGAAAACTGCCGCAAAGTGCTTCTAAGCAACAATTTGCAATGACTTCCATGAATAACCTTGCTCTGTTATTAAGCGATACATTTAAACAAATGCAACAAATGATGGCAATGGCCATGCCTGGTTCAGGAAAAGGAGGTAAAAAGGGCGAAAATCCGATGCCAGGCCTTGGAGAGCAACAAAAAGAAATAAATAAAAAGGTTCAGGGCTTGGGTTCAGAAGGAAAAAGCGGAAAACAAATGTCTGAAGAATTAGCAAAAATCGCAAATGAACAAAGTAAAGTTAGAAAACAAATAAAAGATTTGCAGGATAAGCTTAATGGAACAGAAGATGGCAAAAAACTAGGAAACGAACTCAAAGAAATACAAAAAGAAATGGACAAATCAGAAAATGATTTGGTAAACAAACGCGTAAATCCAACGTTAATAAAAAGACAACAAGAAATAGAAACAAGACTATTGGAAGCAGAAAAAGCCATAAAGGAACAGGAATTAGATCCGAAAAGAAAATCAAACTCTGGAATAACCTTTAACAGAGTTAGCCCACCAGACCTTGAAAAATTCAAAAAAGAAAACGAAAAACAACTGGAGCTAATTAGAACAACACCACCTAACTTTACACCTTTTTATAAAAAACAAACAGACAACTATTTTAAAAGAATAAATAAATAAAGTTTCACGTGAAACTCAGACGAATTGTTTCACGTGGAACACAAAAAGCATATGTTTGAAAAATACGATGTTATAGTGGTTGGTGCAGGGCACGCAGGCTGTGAAGCAGCACATGCAGCTGCAACAATGGGATCAAAAGTTTTACTCATTACAATGAACCTCCAAACAATTGCTCAAATGTCTTGCAATCCTGCTATGGGTGGCGTAGCCAAAGGACAAATAGTAAGAGAAATAGACGCCTTAGGAGGAATGTCTGGTATCATTAGTGATGAAACAATGATACAGTTTAGAATGCTTAACCGATCTAAAGGACCCGCAATGTGGTCACCACGATGCCAATCTGATCGAATGGAATTCGCAATAAACTGGCGAGATAAACTGGAAAATAACAAAAATGTAAGTTTTTGGCAAGAAATGGTTACGTCGCTACTAATAAAAAACGGTAGAGTAATAGGAATAAAAACAGCACTTGGTTTAGAAATAAAAGCCGAATCCGTTGTCTTAACAAACGGCACATTCTTAAATGGAAAAATACATATTGGTGAAAAAAACTTTGGTGGAGGACGCACAGGAGAATCGGCAGCCTTCGGCATTACTGAACAATTAAATACTTTAGGGTTTGAATCGGGACGGATGAAAACAGGTACTCCTCCAAGAGTAGATGGAAGAACCGTCAACTATTTAGCCATAGAAGAACAAAAAGGAGATGAAAATCCAGAAAAGTTTTCTTTTACTGAAACACCACATTTAATATCACAAAACTCTTGTTGGATCTCCTATACAAATATTGAAGTACACAATGAACTTCGAAAAGGTTTTGATAAATCCCCCATGTTTAATGGAAGAATACAAGGATTAGGTCCTAGATATTGCCCGTCAGTTGAAGACAAAATAAACAGATTTGCCGACAAAGACAGTCATCAGATATTTTTAGAACCCGAAGGAAGAACAACAATTGAAATGTATGTTAACGGATTCTCAACATCCTTACCTGAAGACATACAATATAAAGCATTAAAAAAAATACCTGGATTCGAAAATATTAAAATGCTAAGACCAGGATACGCTATAGAATACGATTATTTTCCACCAACACAATTGAAACTTAACCTTGAAACACACTTAATAGAAAACTTATTTTTTGCTGGTCAAATAAACGGAACTACGGGTTATGAAGAAGCGGCCGCTCAAGGCTTAATGGCTGGAATAAATGCTCATAGAAAAATCAATAAACTAGAAGAATTCGTCTTAAAAAGAAACGAAGCCTACATAGGAGTGTTAATAGATGATCTTGTAAATAAAGGCACAGACGAACCTTATAGAATGTTTACATCTAGAGCAGAATTTAGAACAATTCTTAGACAAGACAATGCTGATATACGATTAACAAAAAAAGGACATGAAATTGGATTAGCTTCAAATATGCGATTGGAAAATGTAATTAATAAGATAAAAAAATCGGAAGAATTATTTACTATTTTATCAACAATAAAAGTTAATCCTGAAGAAATTAATCCTTTCTTAGACAAACATAAATCGGCTAATATAAGAGAAAAAACAACCATATATGGCTTACTAAAAAGACCGGAGATAAGTCTCGCAAATTTAATTGTTGAAAACTCCACTTTAAATAACTATACTAAAGATCTTACATCAGAGGAAATAGAACAGACCGAGATAAAAGTAAAATATGAAAGATATATAGAAAAAGAGCTTTTAATGGCTGAAAAACTTTCTAAGTTTGATGATTTAAAAATCAATCCTGATTTTGAATATGAAAAACTAAAATCCATTTCAATAGAAGCAAGACAAAAACTTAAAAAAATAAAACCCCAAACTCTTGGTCAGGCATCAAGAATTAGTGGCGTTTCTCCTTCAGATATTTCCGTATTAATGATACACCTAGGAAGATGAAATACTTATTAATTTTTTTACCAATAATACTCCTATTTTCTTGTGCTCAATTTGTCCCACCAACAGGAGGAGAAAATGACAAAATACCACCTGAACTTTTAAGATCATCACCCGTGAATAAATCCAAAAATTTTAATGAAAAAAATATAACTCTAACTTTCAACGAATATCTAGACATAACATCTTTAAAACAAGAACTTTTAATAACCCCAGAACCAAAATCTCTATATAATGTAAAATTAAAAGACAAAACCATAAAATTAATTTTTGATGAAAAATTAGATTCTAATACTACTTACACTTTTAATTTTCGAAATGGAATAAAAGATCTAAATGAAAAAAATCCAGCAAAAAATTTAAAGATAGTATTAAGTACTGGCTCAAAAATAGATTCATTAGGTCTCACTGGAACAATAACAGACATACAAACAAAAAACCCTGTTTTAGAAACAACTGTTGGACTATATGCTACCAACGATACTATTTCAATATTAAAAAGAAAACCAAACTATTTTACAAAAACAGATTCTTCAGGAAAATACCAATTCGAAAATATTAAAAATAATAAATACGTAATAATAGCTTTTTCTGACAAAAACCAAAATCTAATTTATGATATTAAAACAGAAACCATCGGTTTTTTAAAAGATACTATCAATTTAGATTCAAACATGGTCAATATCAATTTAGAAACATATAAAGCCAACTATACCAAAAATAAAGTAAAAAGAAGCATTAGCCGTGAAAATAGTTTCGTGGTTCAATTAGATAAAGAGATAATAAAAACCAAAATAAATTTTCAAGAAATAAAAGACACTTTAGACTATACTTTTAATTCAAATAGTGTGACTTTTTTCAAAGTTAAACCTATACCAAAAGATACAATATATGCCAATCTTATTGTTACAGATTCCTTAAACACAACAGATACACTTCAACAGAAAATATATTTTACCACTACTAACAACACAAACAAGAAGAAAAATTTACAAAATATGAGTATTATATCCAATATTAAAAATGGAGAAAATCTAAAATCTAAAATACTTTATGATATTAAATTTGAATACCCTATTACGAAATTTGACACTTCAAAAATAATATTTAAAACAGATACGCTAGTAATAGAAAAACCTATCTTTAAATTTAAAAATAGTACTAATTTACAAATCCTTATAAACACAAAAGCAAAAAAACAAATAGAATTATATTTCCCCTCAAATACAATAACAAACTATAAAGGTGATACAAACTCCATATTCTATTTGAAGAATAATATCTTATTAAAAGAAAATCTAGGACTAATTGCTGGAATTACAAAAGATAAAAAAGGCATTAAAATTGTACAATTACTTAATGCTGAAACTAATGAAATTATTCATGAACAAACCACACAAGATAAATTTCAATTTAATGATTTAATTCCTGGTTCATATTTAATTAAACTTATTTACGATGAAAATAAAAATGGTATATGGGACCCTGGAAATATTACTACAGGAAAGCAACCAGAAAAAATTAGTTTAAGAAAAGAACAAATAAGAGTAAGAGCAAATTTCGAAATTAAAGATATAGAATTAAATTAAATGTTGATAAGTACGTTAATAAGTAGCAAAATCGGTGTACAACCTTTAAATTTAATTAAGAAAAATAAACGGTTATAAACATTAACCAAACACATAAGAAAAAATAAAAGAATAACTTCTACCTAATCAAATTTTATTAACAAACAACAAACAAAATAAATAATAAACAAAAATATAAATCATAACACAAATCTTATTAACATAAAAACATAAAATCCTATAAATTAAATACTTAATTGTTGATAATTGACAATCTTATCAACAATTAATATGAACTAATAAACAACATAATTATAAAAAATAAAATATTAACATAATAACACACATATAAAAAGATAACAAAATAATTATATATAATTCTTATTTATTTTATTTATGAAAAAGCAAATACTATTAACAATCATTTTAATACTGGGTTCGATTTATGTTTTTTCACAAGACTTAGACTTGGCTAATGCTTATTATAAACAAGGTGAGTTTGACAAAGCTGCAGAATTATATAAAAAGTTGAGTAACAATAAGGATATAGCAAGACAGATTTATCCTAATTATCTTAATACTTTATATAAATTGAAAGATTTTAATACGGCTGAAAAATTCATAAAGAATCAAATAAAATATAATGATAACGTAATTGTTTATAAAGCTGATTATGCTCAAATGTTGGAATTTTCTGGGAAACCAGAATTAGCAGCGAAAGAATTTGACAATTTAATTGATTATGCATCAAAAATAGATGCATATGTGTATGAGATGCAAAATTATTTTTTTAAAAATAATAAATTGGACATGGCTGTCAAATTACTTTTAGAGTCGAGAGTAAAAAGTAAAGATCCAATTAAACATGATACTCAACTGGCCAGAGTCTATTTGTATTTGGATCAAAAAAACAAAATGTTGGAAGAAGTTCTTGGGTATGGACAAAGAAGTAGAAATTTTAATTATGTTCAAGCTACAATTCAAGACAACATAAAGGAAGAAGATGAAATAGAAATGCTTGAAAAAATGTTGTATAGTCTAATTCAGCAATATCCCAATGAAACTTTTTATACAGAAATTTTAATTTGGCACTTTATTCAGAAATCAGATTATGCTCGTGCCTTTATTCAAACAAGAGCATTAGATAAGAGGCAAAAACTAGGAGGATTGAAAGTATTTGAGATAGCAGGATTGGCTTTTGAAGCGAAAGATTATAAAAATGCAGCGAAAATGTATCAGTATATTATGGATGAATATCCAAAAGGAGATTTTTATCCTTTTGCAAGAAGATGGCTCATTCAAAGCAAAGAAGAAATAGTGAAAACTACTTTTCCTATAGATATAGAGCAAATAAAATCCTTAATAAATCAATATAGTTCAATGATAGCTGAGCTAGGAGTAAACCAATCTACGGTTGATGCACAAAGAAATATGGCACTGCTAAATGCGTTTTATCTCAATGATCAAACAAAGGCAATTGAAATTTTAGATAAAGCTATTATCGCATCAGGAAACAATTTGAAATTTATAGATCAATGTAAATTAGATTTAGGGGATATTTATATTTTAAAAAACGAATCTTGGGAATCTACCTTACTCTATATGCAAGTAGAGAAATCACAAAAGGAAGAACCTTTGGGGGAAATAGCAAAGTTAAAAAATGCTCGGTTGCAATATTATACCGGACAATTTGCACTCTCTAAAGATATTTTGGATATTTTGAAAAAAGCAACCACTCGCGAGATTGCCAATGACGCCATGCAGTTAAGTTTGCTTATTCAAGACAATACCGGATTAGATACTTCAGAAGTAGCAATGGCGGAGTTTTCCAAAGTTGACCTATTAATTTTTCAAAACAGATTTGAAGAAAGTATTGCAGCATTAAGTGAATTGTTTGAAAAATACAAAACGCACAGTTTGGCAGATGAAATATTGTGGTTAAAAGCAAACACCTTATTAAAAATAAACAGAATAGGAGAAGCAACAAAAGATTTAGATAGTATTTTAGAAAACTATAAATATGATATTTTAGCGGATGATGCCCTGTTTTTATTAGCAAAAATAACCAATGAGAATCTAAACGATAAAACCAAAGCGATGGACTTATACAGAAGATTATTAAAAGATTATCCAGGAAGTATCTATGGAGCTCAAGCTAGAATAAAATTCAGAGAATTGCGTGGAGATTTTGTTAATTAGTTAATAAATAGTCACTTATGTGTTGAAAAGTGTCTTAATTATGACATTATTTTTAGTTTAAAAGAGATATTTAGTATCCTTTAAAAAATAAAAAAGACCCCCCCATATTTTTTTACTTTCTTTGTAAATAGCTACTTCAAAAGCAAAAAGCGAAACAATTAAATTTACTTTATTATCTTTGAAAAACAATATTTTTATAACGGTGCAATTTATTAGAAAACAGATTATTTTTGGTTTATTTATTCTGAATGGTTTGAATACTTCAGGACAAAAAACGGGGTGTCTAGAAACTAAAGCAGCCTCTTTTATCAACAATATAAAAGAGAATGAATTGGAAAAAACGTATGATAAAAATGGCAATTTATTAGTATATAATGAAACTACTTTTTCAAACAATATAAAATCGTATTCAAAAAGAACTGAAAATGAATATGATGATAAAAACCGATTAATTAAGACAATTTCGTATATAAACGATAAATTAATTAGCCAAAGTAAGAAGCAATATGATTCTCCAGATTTTTTAGTAAAAGAATCAACAAATCAAAATAGCCAAATAATAACTATAAACAAGAATAATATAACCGAAAAAATTTATTTGGATGAAAATGGAAAACAATCGGGAAAAGAAATCACCCAAACTAATCTGGCAGGAAATGTAATAAAAAAGACGGTTTTTGATGATAAAAACAATGCAATTTCAGAGATAAGCAAAATATTTGATAAGGAAGAGAAATTAATAGAATCTGTTAATGATGATATTACGGCTAAAATAAAAATTAAAACACAATACGAGTATAATTCAGAAGGAAGTGTCATAAAAGAGACGGAACTTCTAAATGACGGATTAAATTATTTTACATTAAATGAATATAAAGGAAGTCGAATATTTAAAAAGATTAAATACAATAAACGATCACAAATAGAATATCAAATAGAATACCTATATGATGAATTAAGTAATCTTGTAGAGGAGAAATATTTTTATAAAAGTGAATTAATTTCCACAAAGAAAAATTCTTTTGATGCCCAGAATATTAAGATCTTAGAAACCGATATCAACAAAGAAAATAAGATTACTAAACAAATTTTTTACGAATATAAAAAGTGTAATTAGCCACAATGAGCAATTTAGATTACGTTAGTGAAATAGAAAAATTAAAAAAGCAAAAGAACGCAATTATATTAGCACACTATTATCAAACAGCAGATATTCAAGATGTAGCAGACTATATTGGCGACAGCTTGGGGCTTTCTCAAGAAGCAGCTAAAACAAAGGCCGACCTCATAGTGTTTGCGGGCGTAAAGTTTATGGCTGAAACAGCAAAGATTCTTTCTCCAAACAAGAAAGTAGTTTTGCCAGATCTTAACGCAGGATGTTCTTTGGAAGAATCGGCTCCAGCGGACAAATTTTTAGCCTTTAAAGCCCAACACCCAGGAGCCGTTGTAATATCGTATGTAAACTGTTCTGCAGAGCTTAAAACACTAAGTGACATAGTATGTACCAGCACCAACGCTATTAAAATTGTTGAGAGCATTCCTGTTGAAAAACAAATCATTTTTGCTCCAGATAAAAACTTAGGTGGATATATTAATAGGGTAACGGGTCGTAAAATGATACTTTGGGACGGAGCATGTATGGTTCATGAAGCGTTTTCTGCTAAAATGTTAAAAGATATGAAGACTAAGTTTCCCAATGCCACATTTATAGCTCATCCCGAATCAGAAAAATCTGTTTTAGAACATGCTCAATATATTGGTTCTACCACAGGATTGTTGAAATATACTATTAATAATCCTGCAAAAGAGTTTATAGTAGCCACCGAATCAGGCATATTACATCAAATGCGAAAAGCATCTCCCAACAAAGTGTTTCACGTGGCACCAACATCTAAAAATGGCCGGGCGTGTCTTGCTTGTTCCGACTGCCCACACATGAAATTAAACACACTAGAAAAGTTATATAATTGTTTAAAAAACGAATCCCCAGAAATAATACTTCCAGATCGAATCATTAATGAAGCAAGAAGGTCAATAGACCGCATGTTAGAGATTTCTGCTAGATTTGGATTATAAAAAAACCCAAGAAAATGGACGATAAATTACAACTTAAAAACATCCTCTTTATTGACATAGAGACGGTGTCGCTTACAAAAGAATTTGAGCAATTACCTTTAAGACTTCAAGAACACTGGAAAAAGAAAGCAAGTCGTTTAAAAAATGATGAAGACTTACCCCCAGAAAAATTATACTTTGATCGTGCGGCCATTTATGCTGAATTTGGGAAAGTTATATGTATTGGGGTGGGTGGCTTTTATGAACAAGACACCAAGTTTAAAGCTAAAACCTTGGCATACGGCGATGAAAAAGAGCTTCTATTAAATTTTAAAAAATTGGTAGAAGATCATTCCGCCAAAGGAAACCTTATTCTTTGTGCTCATAATGGTCGCGAGTTTGATTTTCCATATTTGTGCCGAAGAATGCTCATCAATGGAATAAAATTACCGTCTGTTTTGGATATTACGGGCAAAAAGCCATGGGAAGTATTACACATAGATACGTTAGAATTTTGGAAATTTGGTGATTATAAAAATTTCACTTCATTAGATTTACTTTCTTCGGTTTTCGAAATTCCAGGCTCCAAGGTCCACATGGATGGTTCAGAAGTAAACACTAATTTTTACTTCCAAAACAACGCACAAAAAATTGCCGAATATTGCCGCGAAGACGTAATTGTTCTTGCTCAGCTGTATCTTAAACTTAATGGAAGAGAGATTCTGAATAATGAGGATTTGTTAAGGGCTTAAATGGAAAGCTAATTTCATATATTAAAAAAAAATATTTAAAAACTAGGGCTTTTATTTCAAATAGGTTTTGAAGGAATTGGTAGACAAATAGCCCGAAGTGAGTAATAATATATTTCTTAATAGGTAAAAAGGTTTATAATTATACAATAGCAGAATTTCAAAAAAAATAAGCTACAATAAAGCACAAATTCATATTTATTCTGGTCTAATTATCTTTGAATTACCATATCCCATTTTAATCCAAGCAAACCGCAAAACAGTATTATTTTAATAATTAATTTGAATATTCTGAGAAAAAAAATGTCAAATTGTTTGGAGGAGTCAAAACTTATTCTTACATTTTGAACGATTTTATTTCAGTTATTCTTTCATTTCGATTTTCTAGTATTTTGATTATTAAATTATTAAACAATACTCTTATGAAATCACATCACCAAAGTCTTATTATTATTTTAACTAGTTTAATTGTTTCTACCTCTTGTTCGAACATTCCTACTGGCAAAATAGATGAAGAAAAAGAAAAAGAGGCAATAATGAAAGTTATTCAATCCGAAACAGATTGTTTCTTTAAAAGAGATTATAAATGCTGGCAGGAACAGTTTACTCATAGTGATTATTCTTATCAAGCATGGAGTAATGCAGATGGCACGTTTGATGCAAGTGTAGGGTGGGAAAGTATTGAAAAAAATTTAGGTAAATTCATTAAAGAGAATCCTGCTGAAACAGAGGAAGCCGGTTCAAGCCACCCTAAAATAGTTAGAAAAAATGTTAAAGTGAAGTTTTATGGAAGTTATGCAGCCCATTTGACCTGGGATCAATATAATAGTGATAGAACTCAAAAATATTATCTTCAATCTAAAGAAGTAAGGTTAATGGAAAAAATTGACAATAATTGGAAAATTGTGAATGTTTCCGCCTTTTGGAATTATAAAAATAAAATTCCGATGGATGCAATATAATCGGTGATATTTAGAAAGTATTCTAATTTACAAATGAGTCCTAATTGATTATGGCTGACGAATACTATTTACAATATTTTTGTGCCTATTTTCAATTTTCTCTTAGGGTTCTTATGACTAAATAATCCAGAAATTATTTGAATTGCTAAAAGTAAAGAGGATGTAATTTTTTGGTGAATTTAGTGGCAAATTAAATTCTGATAAAAGAAAGAATTTTTACTTCAAAAAAACAAAAAAGACCTCTTCAGTTTTGTTTTGGCCCAATATTTTTTAGTTAGACCACTCATTAATACTTCAAAACAAAACCGAAGGGTCAAATTTTTAAAATCATTTAGTAATTCCAGCCTACTTAGATCTCTTAAACCAATAATAAACGGGTATTCCAAGAGCAACTATACCCAAGCCAGGATAGGTGAATTGTGGTTTTTCTTTCACTAAAATTAATACAATGATTGAAGCCACAACAACATATATCATTGGAATTATTGGATAACCAGGTGCTTTTATTGGGCGTTCGGCATTCGGCATTTTTTTTCGTAAAATGAATATTCCATAAATTGTAAATGCATAAAATAAAATAACCACTCCCATTAGATAGTCTAGCAAATCACCATATTTGCCTGTTAAACACAAAAAACAAGCCCAAAAACACTGCCACCACAGGGCATTTTGAGGCACTCCAGCATCATTTAGGCGCCCAAAATTTTTAAAAAACAAGCCGTCCTTTGCCATAGTGTAATATACTCTAGCACCAGATAAAATTAGACCGTTGTTACAACCAAAAGTTGAAATCATAATTAATATTGCAACAATTATAGAGAAGCCTTGTCCACCTATTACTTGGGCAGCTGCGGCAGCAACACGGTCTTCAGAAGCGAATTGAATGCCTCTACTTAGGGCATCTAAACCATTTGGGTCTCCTTTTAATGGTAAAATACAGAGATATACAATATTCAACAACAGATAAAGGGCGGTTACTAAAAAGGTTCCAATAATCATTCCTCTTGGAATTGTCTTTTCGGCATTAACAACTTCGTCTCCAGCAAATGTCAGCCCGTTCCAAGCATCGCTTGAAAACAGAGTTCCAACTTGGGTAACTCCCAAAGCCAAAATGATTCCAAATGCACCAATGCCTGTAACAACCCACTGGTCGTCAACTTTTGAGGTTGTAGAAGCATCAAAAAGGTGGGTAAAGTTTTGAGAAACAATATCTGCATTAGCACCTAAAAGAAATCCCAAAATTATTAGCATTGCTATTGCAGCCAGTTTGGTTGTACTGAAAATGTTTTGTATAATTTTACCCTCTTTCACCCCTCTGGTATTAGCAAAAGTCAGCAATGCAATGCTTATCATAGCCAACAACCGCTGAGAAGTAAGTTTAAAACTAGTGTCTCCAAGAGAAAAAATCTCGATTTTGTCACTGATAATTTCAGGAAAAAGCACACCGGTATATTTAGCAAAAGCAACGGCAACGGCAGCGATGGTGCCAGTTTGAATAACTGCAAAAAATGACCATCCATATAGAAAACCCGTTAGTTTGCCATAAGCCTTTTGAAGGAAAACATATTGTCCCCCTGCTTGTGGAAACATGG
Organism: Leadbetterella sp.; assembly: GCA_036781325.1. Lineage (GTDB taxonomy): Bacteria > Bacteroidota > Bacteroidia > Cytophagales > Spirosomataceae > Leadbetterella. Next base: position 17,817 of record DAIQBE010000006.1, read on the forward strand.
AGGTTAGTTCACCATAACACAAAGCCCCAACCATTGTGAGTAGGCCAGCTAAAAGCCAGGAAGCCAACAACCAACCAGTTGAACCTACTTGCCTAGCCACGTCAGCACTTACTATAAAAATTCCAGAACCAATCATTGATCCCGATACGAGCATTACAGCATCGTATAAGCGGATTTCTTTTTTAAAATTTGCCAATTAATATATTATTTAAGAGATTGTTTATTTTAATAAGTTTTAAAGTTTAATTCTTGGCTAATTTGCTATGCCAATAACCGTAAGAAAAGTATATAATCAAACCAATGCTCATCCAAAAAATAAACATTAGCCAGTTTGTCCAGCCGAGCTCAGTCATTAAATATAAATTCGTCAGAATTCCTAAAACAGGCAACAACGAAAAGTTGTGAATAAAACTTAAAATAGATAGAAGGCCAAAAACAATCCAGAAAACAAAAAGTAATGGCTTGGATTCTAAGTGTAACATAACATTCCCTTGAGAGTTAGTTAAATAAAGGGCAACAAGCATTAAAAGACCACAAAGATATTTAGCATTTATATAAGGAATCTTAAACTTTGCGTTTTTACTCAAGCCCATAGTGTCTAAATAAAGTACCCCAGCACAAACCAAAATAAATGCAAAGAAAGTACCCACACTAGTTAAATCTACAAAGAAACTCATTTTGAAAAATAATGACGGAACAGCAACTAAAATACCCGTAATAATAGTAGCAAAGCCAGGAGTTTTATATTTTGGATGTATTTTTCCGAAGCTTTTACCCAACAAACCATCTCTGCTCATAGTCATCCAGATCCGCGGCTGCCCAATTTGATAGGCCAATAAAGCACTAGTAATCGCTATTACTGCACTTATAGAAATAACTCCTGCAACAAAATCAAACCCCACATTCGTAAATACATAAGCCAATGGATCTGCAACATTTAATTCTTTATAATTAACCATTCCTGTAAGTACAAGAGAAATTAATACATATAAAACCGTACAAATGACCAAACACAAAAGCATAGCTCTGGGTAAATCTCTTTGTGGGTTTTTAGCTTCTTCGGCAGTGGTTGAAATGGAATCGAAACCAATAAAAGCAAAAAAAACAGCTGCAACACCACTCAAAACACCTTCAACTCCATTAGGAGCAAAAGGGGTCCAGTTTACTGGTTTTACATAGAAAACACCAGCAACAATAACCAATAATATTACAAGAAGCTTTAGTCCAACTAAAAAATTACTGACATTTCTCGATTCTTTTATTCCAATATAACAGAGGGTGGTTATTAAAACCGTAATTAAACCGGCAGGAAGATTAAAAATAATTTTAATAAAACCAAAACTAGGAGCATCTTTAAAGCCCTGAGCAAGACGTTCAGTACCCGGGTTTATCTCAATGCCACCAGTTTGTACAGCTTGAAAAGCTTCTTTCGCAGTTGTATAATCGGTTGCCAACCAGGTAGGAAAATGGAACCCAAAACCTTCAATCATGGAAGTAAAATAGCTTGACCATGAAATAGCAACGACCATATTCGATACTGCATATTCTAATATTAAAGCCCATCCGATAATCCAGGCAGCCATTTCACCAAAAGAAACATAAGCATAGGTATAGGCACTTCCACTTACCGGAACCATCGAGGCAAATTGTGCATAACTTAGTGCAGTAAAAACACATGCGATTGCAACAAAAACAAACAAAAGAGAAACCGCGGGCCCCCCATTAAAACTAGCTAAACCAATAGTACTAAAAATACCCGCACCAATAATAGCAGCAATTCCCAGTAAGGTTAAGTCGCGAACTCCAAGAACGCGGGCAAGCGAATGACTGGATTCTCTATTTTCGGCTTCTTTAACGGCTTTATTAATATCTTTTTTACGGAAAAGGGAGTTACTCATAAATTTGTAGATTAGATTAGGGTTTAAGGATAACAGTTCAAAAATACCATAAAAAACTAAAAAATTATTGATTCATTTGTAAATATTAATGATATTAAATTATTATTAATCAACATTCGGCCTTATTATAATCCTAAAATCAGTCTTATTGGCAGAATTTATCCTATTTTGAAATAAACTAATTCGACTAATACTTTTGGATTGTTTATAATATTAAGAAAACCCTTTAAATAGAAAACCCTAAACCCATGCCAAAAATATTAGTTGTACCTGAAATGGGATTCCAAGAAATTACTTTTGTGTTGTAATTATAATTGGGGGTGAATTGTAATTTTAAAAAGATTACTTTTGGTTTGGGGGGAATATCAAAAACAACCTGTTGTCTTAATCCAAAAATTCCTGAAAAAGAATGCTTTGGTTCGGATAATCCATAAAAAACGGGGGTATAAGCCGCGCCAATTTCTGCAAACCATTCTACAGCAATTTTTGATGGGGTAGATCGACATTTCAACGAAACCCGATGTTTTATTCTTCTTTTTAGATTATTGACGTTAAAATTTTGTGAAACAGAAACAGGCATTGAAAAGCCATTGTTTATCCAACCAAACCCTTCTCGCTTTTTAGAACCAGGCACAAACCCAACACCGTAACGTAATACTGTAAAAGATTTCATAGACCTATTTACCGCATGTTCTAAATTAAAAGAAACTATAGGACTTACAGCAAACGTTTCACCAAAAACAGCCGTTTTATAACGAGTTCGGTAGGAAATCTGGCCTAAACATACTTTTGCACAACAAAAGAGAATAAAAAGAAAGGTCGTTCTTTTCACTAAAAAATGGAGTTAAAGGGCATTTTTGTTTACAAGAATACTAAAAAGATAATTTAAAGACTATTTTTTCAGACCAAAAAATATTTTTTAATTAACGATTAAGGAGACCCTATATTATTTGATGGAGAATCCAATACTCCCTCCAAACCCAGAAACGGATCCTGAGGAGGTAAACACAGTAAGCGTATTATTATGATAAAAAGGATTAAATTGTGTTTTTAAAAACAAAACATGCTTTTTGTATTCCCTTCCAAAAGAAATTTGGTTTCTAATGCCAATTATTCCGAAAGTATATTGTTTATAGCCTGTGACATTTGTAAAAGAGTAGGTAAGGCCTAGTCCAATTTCTCCAAACGACTCAATGGAAATACGCGGTGGGCGAGGGTTGCATCGCATGGAAATACGATATTTAAATTGTTTTTTGAGATTGTTTAGAATAATATTATATGAAATTCCAACCGGAATTGATATCCCATTGTCTTTTTTTCCATCAACATTTGGCTTTTTTGAACCAGGGAGATATCCAGATCCAACTCTTATTGTAAAAAAGGATTTCTCATTTTTGATTGGACAAAATTCTAAATTTAATGAGCTA